>NZ_JAPUVO010000128.1 GCF_029255185.1 Propionivibrio sp. | reverse complement strand
TCGTGAGGTTGAGGATATTGTCCTCGAAAATTCAATCCGCCGGCGTCGGGAGCGGCACCTTTTGGTTGCGGCCAGCGGCCGCGCTAAGCTTCAGGAGTTCCGGTATGAACCAGGAAAACCCGAAGCCTGTCTGCTCGGAGGCGGCGCCGTCCGGGTCCTTCAGGATGCTCGTCGCCAGCGCCAACTGGAAGGCCGTGCCGGCGTAACGCGCGGCGAAATCGGCGCGCACGAGTGTTTGCTGCACGCTGGTGCCGGCGGTGAAGAGAACGATCTTGTCGGCATCGGCCTGGATGATGATGGCTGGCCTGGACTTCTGCGGCAATGGAATCGTCCAGGACGAGGCAGGGTTCGCAACCGCGTGGTCAAGCGCTCCGCTGACGGCATCCGTTGCTGGCGTGTGCGCGTCGTCGCGCAATACGACCAGGCAGGGAAGATTGAGGGTGCCCAGCGTTTCGGCACTGCATTCCTTGCGTTTGATGCGGAAACCGAGGGCGCGAGCCGCATGGATCAGCGAGTCGGCGCTATAGGGCGGTGGAAATTCGCGGATTAGCAGTTCGGGATCGAAAGGCTTGCGGTTCAGGGCGCACAAGCTGCCCATGGCCCAGGCCAGGTCTTCAATGGTGAATGCATAGGCTGGCGACGCCGGCCTGGAGGGCAGCGACAAGCGGCTGGCAACGAGTTTCAGGATGCGGCGCGGCATCAGCGCACCCGCTCCGTCCAGCGCTGTTGACTGCTGTCCATACATTTCCTCTGCTGCTGTTTATGTAGCTGTAATACAAGCATTTTAATTGCCATCCGAAACAATGCGGCCATGATCCAAAGCGCGTATTTGGAAAAAACCGGGGATGCTGCGCAAGGTTTCCTGCCAAGTAAACATTATCGCCCTCTGCAAGTGTAAGGAATTTATTTTCTAGATGACACATAGCGCCACAAACAGGATGCGTCAGTTTCAGCGGCTTGAATCGGGAAACCGGTGATCGTATCTTCTGCGACCCGCCGCCCGTTAGTGATAAATCACTTTAAGTTACTTTTTCTTAGTATTGTTTTTTAAGGATAATATTTCAATAAATTTTCTCAGGAATGTTTTATAAGTCATTGTAGTCATTGGGGAAATTTGAAAAAACCCCTTGCTTTGCCAAATTCTTTGCCTTAAAGTGGGGCCTAGTGGTAAAAAGTGGGGAATTGGGGATTATTGGTCGGCTTGGCTGGGGAGGGTGGTTTTGATGTTTCAGGGTGCAGCGGCGCTAAGTCTCGACGCCAAAGGTCGGCTTGCCATTCCGGCGCGTCACCGGGAAGCGCTCGTGGCAGCGTCCGCCGGCCAACTGGTGCTGACTGCTCATCCCCATCGTTGCTTACTCCTTTATCCCGCCTCGGCCTGGGAGCCCATTCGCGACAAGGTTCTGGCCGCGTCCAGTCTGAATCTGCAAGCAGCGGCCATCAAGCGTCTGCTGGTTGGTAACGCCCGCGAAGAAACCATGGATTCGGCCGGTCGCCTGCTGGTTGCGCCCGAGCTGCGCCAGTTCGCCCAGTTTGAAAAGCAGGTGTGGCTGGTTGGTCAGGGCAGCCATTTCGAGATCTGGTCGGATTCGGGTTGGCAGAAGCAGCAGGAAGTCTTCTTCGCCATGGGCGACCAGTTGTTGCCGCCGGGTCTTGAGGATCTGGCGCTGTGAGCGCTGCGTGTGCCGGCTTGCTGCACCAGACGGTGTTGTTGCAGGAGGCGGTCGATGCCTTGCAGGTCAAACCCTCCGGTATCTATGTCGATGGCACGTTTGGCCGTGGCGGGCATAGCCGCGCGATTCTCGACCGACTTGGCCCCGACGGCCGGCTGCTCGCGCTCGATCGCGACCCGCAGGCCGTGGCGGCGGCACGGTCCATCAACGATCAACGGCTAACTGTGGTGCACGGTAATTTCGGCGAATTGGCCGTGGCCGCGCGGCAGGCAGGAATTGACGCTGTCGATGGGGTGCTCCTGGATATTGGAGTGTCGTCGCCGCAGCTTGATGAGGGGGGGCGGGGCTTCAGCTTTCGCTTTGACGCACCGCTCGACATGCGCATGGATAGCACGCAGGGCGAGACGGCTGCATCGTTTCTGGCGCTTGCCGGAATAAAAGAAATCACGGAGGTCATCAGGAATTATGGCGAAGAACGGTTTGCTTTCCAGATTGCAAAGAAGATTGTGGCTGCTCGGAGCGAGCGGCCTGTTGCAACCACAGGCGAACTCGCCGCGCTCGTACGCGAAGCCGTGCGGACCCGCGAGCCCGGCCAGGATCCGGCGACGCGTACCTTTCAGGCTTTACGGATTTACGTCAATCAAGAGCTCGAACAGTTGGCGCTAGTTTTGCCCCAGGCGATGGCATTGTTAAGGTGCGGTGGACGGCTAGCGGTGATCAGCTTTCATTCGCTCGAAGATCGCATCGTCAAGCGCTTCATGCGTGATCAGGCGTCGCCGGATACCTTGCCGAAGAACCTTCCACTGCGTTCCGTCGATCTGCCGAAAGCCAAGCTGCGCTTGATTGGCAAGCCGGTCAAGGCGGCTGCGCCCGAGCTTGCGACCAATCCCCGGGCGCGTAGCGCCGTCCTGCGCGTAGCCGAAAAAACCGCAGCAACGCTGATCCCGGGGTCGGTCTAGGATGGCCCGCCTCAATATGCTTCTGTTGTTAGCCGTCGTGCTCTGTGCGCTTAGCGTGGTAACCTCGCAGCATACGGCGCGCAAGCTCTTTCAGGCGATGGAGAGCGAACAGGAGCGGGCCAAACAGCTCGACATTGAATACGACCAGTTGCAACTGGAGCTGTCGACCTGGGCGACCTCGCCGCGCATCGACAAGATCGCCCGTGAAAAGCTCAGGATGCGCCCCGCAGGAAGTACCCTTGGGGTGCGCCCCGCAGGAAGTACTGCCCCGACCGGAAAATCCGACGGGGGGGCGTCGCAATGATGAGTTTCAAGGGCGCGCGTGGGCATAAATTCGCCGAAAGTCCGGTGCTGAAGCTACGTCTGCCGGCCTGGCGCTCACGCCTGATGGCGCTGTTGATTCTGTCCTGTTTTGCAGTGCTCATCGGCCGTTCGTTTTATTTGCAGGTGCTCAATAACGATTTCCTGCAGGAGAAGGGTGAATCGCGCTACCGGCGTGATCTCGAAATCTCCGCCTCACGCGGCCGCATCGCCGACCGTCATGGCGACGTGCTGGCCATCTCGACGCCGATGAAATCGGTCTGGGCGATACCTGCCGACGCCCGTCTTACGCCGCAACAAACCAAACAACTGGCCGGCTTGCTGGAGATGGGGGTCAAGGAGTTGTCGCGCAAGCTGGCGAGTAACAAGTCCTTCGTTTTCCTGCAACGCCAGTTGCCGCCCGAAGTCGGTGACCAGGTGGCGGCGCTGAAACTGCCCGGCATCGGCCAGGACAAGGAATACCGCCGCTACTATCCGAGCGGCGAGATGACCGCCCATATCGTCGGTTTTACCGGCGTCGACGACAAAGGGCTGGAAGGCGTTGAACTGGCGTATCAGACCCAGTTGCTGGGCCATGCGGGCAGCCGCAGCGTGATCAAGGACCGGCGCGGCCAGATCGTCGAAGACGTCGGTTCAATCAAGCCACCGCAGGACGGCAAGGACATCCGTTTGTCGCTCGACGCCAAGATCCAGTACCTTGCTTACAGCCAATTGAAGCAGGCGGTGACCGATTACCAGGCCAAGGCCGGCGGCGCCGTGGTGATTGACGCCAAGACCGGCGAAATTCTCGCCTTGGCCAACTGGCCGACCTACAACCCGAACAATCGTGAGCACCTGTCGGGTGCGCAATTGCGTAACCGGGCGGTGACCGATACCTTCGAGCCGGGTTCGACGCTCAAGCCTTTTACCGTTGCGCAGGCGCTGGAAAGCGGCAAAGTGCGCTTCGATACGATCATCAACTGCGCACCCGGGCGCTTCACGATCGGCAGCGCAACGATTTCCGACGCCCATCCGCACGGTGCATTGACCGTCGCCCAGATCATCCAGAAATCATCGAACGTCGGCGCCGCCAAAATCGCCGGCATGATGAGTCCGCAGCAAATGTGGGACATGTTCGACGCCGTCGGTTTCGGCCAGATATCGCGTCTTGGCTTTCCGGGTGAAGTCGGCGGCCGCCTGCGCCCCTGGAAGACGTGGCGTCCGATTGAACAGGCAACAATGTCCTACGGCCATGGCATTTCAGTATCGCTGATGCAACTGGCGCGTGCCTACACCGTTTTCGCGCGCGAAGGCGACATGATCCCGCTGACGCTGACCAAAGCCGACACCATCCCGCTCGGTAGCTCGCCAGTATTCAGTCAGCAGACGGCGCGCGAGGTGCGCGCCATGCTCGAAATGGCCGTGCAGCCCGGCGGCACCGCACCGAAAGCACAAATCCCGGGCTACCGCGTCGCCGGCAAGACCGGTACTGCGTATAAGCTGGAAGGCGGTCAATACGCCAAAAAATATGTCGCCTCCTTTGTCGGTTTTGCCCCGGCGTCCGATCCGCGCCTGATTGTCGCGGTCATGATCGACGAGCCGGGCGGCGCCCAGCATTATGGTGGCGACGTCGCCGGACCGGTGTTTGCCAGTGTCATGAGCGGTGCGCTGCGCACGCTCGGCATTGCTCAGGATTTGGTGATTCGCCCCGAAGGCAGCGCCCCTGGAATGCAGGTGGCGCAGTCGCCCGCTATCAAGGAGAAGCTGTGAGTCGGGCGACAAGTACGCCACCCGCTCCGGCGACAGCGATCCTCCGGCAATTGGCTGCACTCGGCGTGCAACCGCGCGGCGTGGCGGACGACAGCCGTCAGGTCCGTAACGGCGACTTGTTCATTGCATACCCTGGCGGTCTGTCCGATGGCCGCCGCCATATTGACGACGCCATGGCCCGCGGCGCCTGTGCCGTGCTCTGGGAAACGGGCGGCGATTTTGTCTGGGACGAAAACTGGCGCATCGCCAATCTGCCGGCCAGCGGCTTGCGCCAGTTGTGCGGGCCCTTGGCCCATATCTTGTTTGGCCAGCCCAGTGAGCGCCTATCGTTGATCGCCATCACCGGCACCAACGGCAAAACGACCATCAGCCAGTGGCTAGCCCGCACCTATCCGCGCGCCTGCGCGATTATCGGTACGCTCGGCGCTGGTTTCCCCGAGCAGTTGGCGCAGACCGGTTTGACGACGCCTGAAGCGACGACGCTGACACGCTACCTGGCCGAATTTGCCGCCGATGAAGTGCAAGCCTGCGCCCTGGAAGCGAGTTCGATCGGCATTGCAGAAGGGCGGCTAGACGGTGCGCGGGTAGATGTGGCGGTGTTTACCAACCTGACGCGCGACCATCTCGACTACCACGGCACGATGGAAAACTATGCGCTCGCCAAGGAAAGGCTGTTTACCTGGCCGCGCCTGCGCCTGGCGGTGATCAATCTTGATGATCCTTTCGGTCGGCAGTTGGCCGCGCGCAGCACGGCAAGCAAGGTAGTCGGGTATACGCAAAGCGATCAGCCCAGTGATCAGCAAGGGGTAATCCGTGCCGAGGCAGTCGAGGAAACCATTGACGGCCTGCGTTTTTGCCTGTGTGCGCCAAATGGCCGGGCGCTAGTCGAGACCAGCTTGTTGGGTCGCTACAACGTGTCGAATTTGCTGGCGGTAGCCGCAGTGTTGATCGATGCCGGGTTGACGCCGGCTGAGCTTGCCGAGCGTTTCGCCAAGCTGCCATCGCCGCCGGGCCGGCTGGAAAAGGTCGGCGGCCATAATGAGCCCTTGATCGTGATCGATTATGCGCATACGCCGGATGCGCTGGAAAGCGCCTTGCATGCCTTGCGCGCTGTAGCTACGGCGCGTGGCGCCAGCCTGGTCGCCATTTTTGGCTGTGGTGGCGACCGCGATCGCGGCAAGCGCCCGTTGATGGGCGAGATCGCGGCACGGCTGGCCGATTGTGTCGTGCTGACCAGCGACAACCCGCGCAGCGAGATGCCAGCGTCGATTCTTGAAGAAATTCGCAACGCGGCGCCGGACGCCCAATTGATCGTCGATCGCGCGCAGGCCATCTACCAAACCATTCTGGCGGCGCATCCGGCGGACGTTATTCTGCTTGCCGGTAAAGGCCACGAGCCCTACCAGGAAATTGCCGGCGTTCGCCGCCCATTCTCGGATGTGGCCGAGGCGCACTCGGCGCTTGCCGCCCGCCGGCAGGTGCGCCAGGCATGATGATGGATCTTCTCACTGCGGCAAAGGCCATGGCTGGAACGCTGGTCGGAGAAAACACACGCTTTGCCAGGGTGTCGACCGACAGCCGTGCCGTGCTTGCCGGGGATCTTTTTATCGCCCTGCGCGGTGAAATTTTTGACGGCCATGGATTCGTTGCTGCGGCGAAACAAGGTGGAGCCGTCGCCGCCGTGGTGGCGGCCGATATGCTTGAGTCTTTGCAGGGAATCGGACTGCCGCTGCTGGTGGTCGCCGATACCCGGCTGGCGCTCGGTGCGCTGGCGGCCGACTGGCGCTCGCGTTTTACGCTGCCTTTGATTGCCGTGACCGGCAGCAACGGCAAGACGACGACCAAGGAAATGATTGCCAGCATCTTGCACGCGGCCTTTGGCGATGCGGTACTGGCGACAGTGGGCAATTTCAACAACGACATCGGCCTGCCGATGACACTGCTCAGGCTCAATGCCGGTCACCGGGCGGCAATCATCGAGATGGGAACGAATCACCCGGGGGAAATTGCCTACCTCGCCCGCATCGCCCGGCCGACGGTGGCGCTGGTAACCAACGCCCAACGCGCGCACCTGGCTGGAATGGGATCACTGGAGGCGATTGCCAGTGAAAAAGGCAGCATCTTTGCCGAGCTTGGCGCGTCCGGCGTCGCGGTTTTCAACGCCGACGATCAGTGGGCTGATCTATGGCGAGCGCAGAGCGCCGGCCGCCGGATACTGAATTTCTCCTTCACCCGGGCGGCGCAGGTTACCGGAAGCTATCAGGCGCACGGTCTGGAAAACCATCTGAATTTTACGTTGCTGGGCGAAGAGATCGAAGTCGCGTTGACCATGCCTGGCGCACACAATGCCCGCAATGCCCTGGCGGCGGCGGCGACGACGGTGGCCGCCGGAATTTCGCCAGCGGCGGTACGTGCCGGCCTTGCTGCATTTCGCGGGGTCAAGGGCCGCCTGCAGCAGCGCCCCGGCCTGCATGGCGCCGTCCTGCTCGACGACAGCTATAACGCCAATCCGGATTCGGTACGCGCCGGCATTGATGTGCTGGCGGCGACCATCGGCAAGAAAATTCTTGTTCTCGGCGATATGGGCGAGATCGGCGACATGACCGGCCAATTCCACGACGAGATTGGCGGCTATGCCAAAAGCCAGGGTGTTGACCGGCTGCTGGCCTTTGGTGAATCGAGCGCGCTGGCCGCACACAACTTCGGCGCGGGCGGCCAGCACTTCAAAAAAATCGAAACGCTGATCGCGGCGCTCTCCAGCGCGTTGACGCCAGGGACGACGGTACTTATCAAGGGCTCGCGCTTCATGCGCATGGAGAGGGTGGCAGACGCAGTGGCAGAAGCGGTGGCAGCCACCACGGCGCAGACAGAAGGGGATAAACCATGCTGCTGATGCTGGCGCAATGGCTGGGGCAGGACATCCGCGGCTTCAATGTATTTGGCTATATCACGCTGCGCACCGTACTGGCCGCGATGACGGCGCTGATCATTTCATTCCTCGCCGGCCCGCGCGTCATCCGCTGGCTGGCCGCCAAGAAAATAGGGCAGGCCGTTCGTCAGGACGGCCCACAGACGCACCTCGTCAAATCCGGTACGCCGACCATGGGCGGCGCCTTGATCCTGATTGCCATCGCCGCCACTACCCTGCTGTGGGGTGACCTTGGCAACCGCTACGTGTGGGTGGTGCTGATCGTTACCCTCGGCTTTGGCGCCATCGGCTGGTATGACGACTGGAAAAAAGTCGTTTATCGCGACCCGCAGGGGCTGGCCAGCCGCTGGAAGTATTTCTGGCAATCGGTGCTCGGGCTGGCGGTAGCGATTTTTCTGGCAATGTCAGCCACGCTTCCGGCGCAAAGCGAACTGATCGTCCCCTTCTTCAAAACCGTGACCTACCCGCTCGGTGTGATCGGATTCGTTACGCTGACCTACCTGGTGATTGTGGGCACCAGTAATGCGGTGAACCTGACCGATGGCCTGGATGGGTTGGCTATCATGCCGACGGTGATGATCGCTGGCGCCCTGGCCATCTTTGCCTACGTTGCCGGCAGTGCGGTCTTCTCGAAATATTTGTTCATTCCCTATATTCCGGGCGCTGGCGAGTTGGCCATTTTTCTTGGCGCGATGGTCGGCGCCGGGCTCGGTTTCCTGTGGTTCAACGCTTACCCGGCGGAAGTGTTCATGGGCGACGTTGGCGCGCTGGCGCTTGGCGCGGCGCTCGGTACGGTCGCCGTGATCGTGCGCCAGGAAATTGTTCTGGCCATCATGGGTGGCGTTTTCGTTGCCGAAACCCTGTCGGTGGCGGCGCAGGTTCTCTACTTCAAATTCTCAGGCGGCAAGCGCATTTTGCGCATGGCGCCACTGCATCACCACTACGAACTTTCCGGTTGGAAAGAGACGCAGGTTGTCGTCCGTTTCTGGATCATCACCATCATGCTGGTGCTGATCGGCCTCTCGACACTGAAGATCCGCTGACATGGACCCAAAAGCCTCACCGCAAAGGCGCCAAGAGCGCGAAGTTCGCAAAGGAACAAGGGATTTCCGCTCCTCATCGCTCGTTCTTGATTTTCTTTGCGGCTCTTTGCGTCCTTTGCGTCTTTGCGGTGTAAAACTGAGTTTCCCAGAATGAATCTCCAAGGCAAACAGGTTCTGGTCATCGGTCTCGGCGAGTCCGGGCTGGCCATGGCGAAATGGCTGGTCCGCCAGGGCGCCAGCGTGCGCGTTGCCGACAGCCGTGTATCGCCGCCCAACGCGGAGGCCTTGCGCGCCGCGGTGCCGCAGGCCGAACTGATTGCCGGGCCGTTCGCTGCACAAACCTTTGCCGGGATCGAATTGATCGCCATTTCGCCTGGCGTCGCGGTGCAGGAAGCGCAGGTGCAGACTGCCGTCGCGCGCGGTGTGCCGCTGGTTTCCGAAATCGAACTTTTCGCCTGGGGAGTGCGAGCACTTACGCCACAGGCGAAAATCATTGCCATCACCGGCAGCAACGGCAAGACGACGACGACTGCACTCACCGGCGCCTTGTGCCTGGCCGCCGGACGCCGCGCAGTGGTCGCCGGAAATATCGGTCCGGCCGCACTCGATGCGCTGATGGCGGCAATCGATGGCGATGCGCTGCCGGAAATCTGGGTGCTCGAACTTTCCAGTTTTCAGCTTGAAACGACCCATTCGCTGCACGCCGATGCAGCGACGGTGCTCAATGTCAGTGAAGATCACCTCGATCGCTACACCGGCATGGATGATTACGCTGCAACCAAGGCTCGTATTTTCAAGGGGCACGGGGTGATGGTGCTCAACCGTGACGATGATCGCAGCCTGGCTTCAGGCCACTGCGGGCGCACTCTGGTCAGCTTCGGGCTTGGCCCGGCGCCGCGCCCGGTCGACTACGGCCTGGCCGACGGCGCCCTGATGCGCGGCGAGGAAAAGTTGATCGCCCTCACCGAACTGCAACTTCCGGGTCGGCACAACGCCGCCAATGCCATGGCCGCTCTGGCACTGTGCGAAGCGGTTGGCATTGCGCCGCGCGCCGTGCTGCCGGCCTTGGCATCCTTCAAAGGCTTGGCCCATCGCGTTGAACTGGTCGCAAAAATCAATGGCGTTGCCTATTACGACGACTCCAAAGGGACCAATGTTGGCGCGACGCTGGCGGCGGTTCAGGGGATGGGTTGCCAAGTAGCGATCATTCTCGGCGGCGAAGGCAAGGAACAGGATTTCACTCCGCTTAAGCCGGCGCTGACCAAACATGCCCGGGCGGTGGCCCTGATCGGGCGTGACGCCGGCCTGATCGCTGCGGCCATCGAGGGCTGTGGCGCTCCCCTGCGGCGTTGTGCCGATCTCTCCGAAGCGGTGCGTTGGTGCGCTGGAGAGGCCAAAAATGGCGACGCGGTGCTGCTGTCGCCGGCCTGCGCCAGTTACGACATGTTCCGCAATTACCTGCATCGCGCCGACATGTTCATCGATCTCGTGCGCACCCTGCAAAGCGAGGCTGCCTGATGGTGCCCGCTTTTGACACGCCCCGCCGTATGCCTGCGGAAGTCGATTTGACACTCCTGTGGAGCAGCTTGATTCTGCTGCTGGTCGGCATGGTGATGGTCTATTCGGCATCGATTGCCATTGCCGAAGCAGGCCGTTTTACCGGTAATCACCCGGCCTATTTCCTTGTTCGCCACGCCGTATTCCTCTGCATCGGACTGCTGGTCGCCGCCTGTGCCTTCCAGGTGCCGCTATCGACCTGGCAGAATCTGGCGCCCTGGCTGTTCGTCGCCGGCTTCGTTTTGCTTGCGTTGGTGTTGGTGCCGGGGGTTGGTCGCGACGTCAATGGCGCGCGCCGCTGGTTGTCGCTCGGCGTTGCCAATCTGCAACCGTCGGAACTGATGAAGCTTTTTGCCGTGCTCTACGCCGCCGATTACACGGTGCGCAAGATGGCGCACATGCACGAACTGAAAAAAGCTTTCCTGCCAATGGCTGGAGCGATGGTGGCGGTCGGCATTTTCCTGCTCAAGGAGCCGGATTTCGGCGCTTTCGTGGTGATCATCTCAATCGCCATCGGCATTCTTTTTCTGGGTGGCATGCGCGCCCGCTTGTTTGCCATCCTGATTGTCGTGCTCGTTGGCGCCTTTGCCGTGCTGATCATCGTTTCCCCCTATCGCCGTGACCGCATCTTCGGCTTCATGGACCCGTGGTCGGATGCCTTTGGTCGCGGCTATCAGCTTTCGCATGCGCTGATCGCCTTCGGCCGCGGCGAGTTGCTCGGCGTCGGCCTGGGCGCCAGCGTCGAGAAACTGTTTTACCTGCCCGAAGCGCATACCGATTTTCTGTTGGCGGTGATTGCCGAGGAGCTGGGCTTTACCGGCGTTGTCGTGATCATCGTCCTGTTTGGTCTGCTCATTCAGCGTGCCTTCGTCATCGGCCGTCAGGCTGTCGCGCTTGACCGCCTGTATCCGGCCCTGGTGGCCCAGGGGATCGGCATCTGGATCGGCATTCAGAGCTTCATCAACATGGGCGTGAACATGGGCTTGTTGCCAACCAAGGGACTGACCCTGCCGCTGATGAGCTTCGGCGGCTCGGGAATCCTCGCCAACTGCGTCGCCTTGGCCATCCTGCTTAGAGTCGATTGGGAGAATAGGCAGCTCATGCGAGGTGGAAAATTATGAGCAGAACACTACTCATAATGGCCGGCGGCACCGGCGGTCACGTCTTTCCCGGCCTGGCTGTCGCCGATCTGCTCAGGAGCCGTGGCTGGAATGTCGTCTGGATGGGCAATCCCGACGGCATGGAGGCCAGGCTGGTTCCGGCGCGCGGTTACCCGATGGCCCAGGTCCGCTTCGCTGCCTTGCGCGGCAAGGGCCTGCTGCGCAAGGCGCTGCTCCCCATTGCCTTGCTCTCGGCCTGTCGGCAGGCCTGGCAGGAGATTCGCCGCATCAGGCCGGATGTGGTGCTGGGCATGGGCGGTTATATCAGCTTCCCGGGTGGGCTGATGGCGGTGTTGCTTGGCTGCCCGTTGCTGATCCACGAACAAAATTCGGTCGCCGGCCTGGCCAACCGCGTACTGGCTAAAATTGCGACGCGCGTCGCCTGCGGTTTCCCGGAGGTTTTGCCCGCAAGCGTCTGGCTCGGCAATCCCGTGCGCCCCGAAATAGCGCAGTTGCCGGAACCAGCCGTGCGTTTTGCCGGGCGCGTCGATGACGATCAATCGCCGCTGCGCCTGCTGGTTCTTGGCGGCAGCCTGGGGGCGGCCGCAATCAATGAGATGGTGCCCAAGGGACTGGGACTGCTGCCCGAGAAAGAGCGGCCGCAGGTGGTGCATCAGTCCGGTGAAAAACATCTGGAGCAGTTGCGGAACAATTATCAGGCGGCCGGGGTGCGGGCCGATTGCGTGCCCTTCATTGAGGATATGGCGGGGGCCTACGCATGGGCCGATCTGGTGCTCTGCCGGGCCGGTGCGCTAACGGTTGCCGAACTGGCCGCCGTCGGGGTGGCAAGCATCCTGGTGCCTTATCCAAACGCCGTTGATGATCATCAGACGGCCAATGCAAAATTTCTCGCCAATGCAGGCGGTGCGATTTTGCTTCCGCAAAACGAAATGACACCTGAATCGGTCAGCCTGATCCGCAATTACACGCGTGGACAGCTGTTTCAGATGGCCGAGCGGGCGCGCTCACTGGCCAAGCCCGAAGCCGCGGCCGAAGTCGCTGCGCTATGTGAAGAATTATGCAAGGTCGGCGGACAATGAAACACAAAGTCAAAAACATTCATTTCGTTGGCATTGGCGGTTCGGGAATGAGCGGTATTGCCGAAGTGCTTGCCAATCTCGGTTTCGGCATCAGCGGCTCCGATCTGGCGGACAGTGCGACAACCCGGCGCCTGGCAAACATCGGCGTGCGCACCATGGTCGGTCACGGCGAAGACAATATTGCCGGCGCTGACGCGGTAGTGGTGTCAACGGCGGTCAAGGCCGATAACCCGGAAGTCGTCGCCGCGCGTAGCCGCAATGTGCCGGTCGTGCCGCGCGCACAGATGCTGGCCGAACTGATGCGTCTAAAGCAGGGGATTGCGATAGCCGGTACGCATGGCAAGACCACGACGACCAGTCTGGTGGCATCGATCCTGGCCGAAGGCGGCATGGACCCAACCTTCGTTATCGGCGGTCGGCTTAACGCGGCCGGCGCCAATGCACGCCTTGGCGCCGGCGATTTCATTGTGGTCGAAGCTGACGAATCGGATGCCTCTTTCCTGTTTCTGTCGCCGGTCATCTCGATCGTGACGAATATCGACGCCGATCATATGGAAACCTACGGCCACGACTTCGGCCGCCTCAAGCAGGCCTTTGTCGATTTCCTGCAACGTTTGCCATTTTACGGGGTGGCCGTGCTCTGCGCCGAGGATGCCAATTTGCGTGAAATCATGCCGCAGGTCGCCAAACAGATCGTCACCTACGGCCTTGATGCCGGAGCCAATGTGCGTGCCGAGAACGTGATGGCCAGCAATGGTCAGATGCGGTTTGACTGCGTTCGCGTCAACGGCAGCATCAGTCACTTGCCGGTGACGCTCAACCTGCCCGGAATACACAATGTGCAAAATGCGCTGGCGGCAATTGCCGTGGCCACCGAGGTCGGCGTTGACGATGCCGCCATCATCAAGGCGCTGGCCGAATTCAAGGGCGTTGGCCGCCGCTTCCAGCGCTACGGCGAGGTGCCGATTGCCGCTGGTGGACACTTCACGCTGGTCGATGACTACGGTCACCATCCGGCTGAAATGAAGGCGACGATTGCCGCAGCGCGCGGCGCCTTTCCGGGGCGGCGCCTGATGCTGGCCTTCCAGCCACACCGCTATACCCGAACGCGCGACTGTTTTGAAGATTTCGTCAGCGTCCTCAACGCTGTTGATGCGCTGGTACTGGCCGAAGTGTATGCCGCCGGCGAGCCACCGATTGTCGCCGCCGACGGCCGCGCGCTGGCGCGAGCGCTGCGTGTTGCGGGCAAGATCGAACCGGTTTTTGTCGAGAACATCGCCGACCTGCCGCAAGCCATTCTGGATGTCGTGCACGATGGCGACGTAGTGATCACCATGGGCGCCGGCTCAATCGGCGGCGTTCCGGGCAAGCTGGTGCAGATTTGAGATGAACAGAACCTCTTTCAACGCAGAGATCGCAGAGGCGCAGAGGGCGCAGAGAAAAGCATTCAAAAATCTCTGCGTTCTCTGCGCCTCTGCGATCTCTGCGTTAAAAGAGGTTAAAGGGTTTAACAATGACTGATTTCGGAAAAGTGGCGGTTCTTCTCGGTGGCAAGTCGGCCGAACGCGAGGTGTCGCTTAACAGTGGTGGGCGCGTGCTGGCGGCTTTGCGGCGGCAGGGCGTTGATGCTCATGCCTTTGATCCGGCCGAGCGCAAACTCGATGAGCTGGCGGCTTTTGATCGCGCCTTCATCGCCCTGCATGGCCGTTATGGCGAGGATGGAACGATCCAGGGGGCGCTTGAACTGATGCGCATTCCTTATACCGGCAGCGGCGTGATGGCCTCCGCCTTGGGCATGGACAAGTGGCGCACCAAGCTGTTGTGGCGCGCGGTTGGTCTGCCTATCCCTGAGTTTGTGATGCTCGATGCGCGCAGTGATTTTGCAGCGGCCGAGCAGCAACTGGGGCTGCCGATCTTTGTCAAGCCGGACTGCGAGGGATCGTCAATCGGGATTTCAAAGGTCAAGGAGACCGGGCAGTTGTGCACGGCCTATCGGGAGGCCGCCAGGCACGATTCGCTGGTGCTCGCCGAGCGTGGCATCGTCGGCGGTGAGTATACCGTTGCCATTCTTGGCGCCGGCGACAGCATGCAGGCCCTGCCGATCATCAAGATCGAACCAGCCACCGAATTCTACGACTATGAAGCGAAGTATCTGCGCGATGACACGGCCTATCGTTGCCCTTGTGGCTTGTCCGAGTCGCGTGAACTCGAACTGCGCGCGCAGGCGCTCGAAGCATTTAGCGTGCTCGGTTGTCGAGGCTGGGGGCGGGTCGATTTTCTGATGGACGAGCAGGGTCAGGCCTACTTTCTCGAAGTAAATACTTCGCCGGGGATGACCGACCACTCGCTGGTGCCAATGGCCGCACGTGTCGCCGGCATTTCGTACGAACAATTGGTGATGCGCGTTCTGGCGCTGGCTACGCTGGGATGATTGATGTGGAACAAACCACAACTGATGACCGCCGTTTCCGACCTGCTGTTCGTGGCAGCGGCGGCCGCATTGCTTGTGGCGGCGTTGGTGTGGGGCGCGCGCCTGCCCCTTTTTCCGCTGCGCGAAGTGGTGGTCACCAACGAGCTGCGGGAAGTGCGGCGCGGCGAACTGGAACGTTCGCTCGCCGGCCGCCTGCGCGGCAATTTCTTCAGCATCAATCTGGATGCCTTGCGTTTGTCGATCGAGCAATTGCCCTGGGTGCGGCGGGCCGAGGTGCGGCGTCAGTGGCCGTCACGCATCGAAGTGGGCATCGAGGAGCATCTGCCGGTGGCTTTCTGGGGGCAGTCCACGGGGCAATTGGTGAACTCTTACGGCGAGGTGTTTGTCGCGGCGATGAGCATCCCGCCACCGGGAACGATGCCTCTGCTGCAGGGACCGACCGGCATGGCGCCGGAAATGCTGAGCCATTACCAGCAGGCCGAGGAAATACTCAAGCCGCTCGGACGAGTGCCGCGCGCACTCTATGTTTCGCCGCGCCTGGCCGTGCAGTTGCGGCTAGACGACGGGATGGTCATCGAGTTGGGGCGGCAGCAGGCCAAGGCGCCAGTGCGCGAACGACTGGAACGTTTTGTCGAGTATTACCCGAGCGTGCTGAGCGCTGCCGGGCAACGGCCATCTGTAGTCGATATGCGCTATCCGAATGGTTTTGCGTTGCGCGTCAATGCACCAGCCGCAACGCCGGCAATTGGAAATAAAGGGAAGCCATGAGCAGGGACAGCAAGGAAATAATCGTCGGGCTCGATATCGGGACGTCAAAGATCGTCGCACTGGTTGCCGAAATCAGCCCAGAAGGGCGTCTGAATATCATCGGCATGGGCTCGCAGGATTCCAAGGGCCTGAAGAAGGGGGTCGTCGTCAATATCGAGGATACCGTGGCGACCATTTCGCGCGTCCTGCAGGAAGTCGAGTTGATGGCCGACTGCAAGGTCAAGGATGTCTATACCGGGATCGCCGGCAGCCACATCAAAAGCTTTAATTCGAACGGCATGGTGGCGATCAAGGACAAGGAAGTCACGCCGATGGACGTCGAGCGCGTCGTCGAAACGGCGCGCGCTATGCCGATCCCGGCCGATCAGGAAATTCTGCACATCCTGACGCAGGAATTCATCATCGATGATCAGGACGGTATCCGCGAGCCGATCGGGATGAGCGGCTTCCGCCTGGAAGTCAAGGTGCACATCGTGACCGGAGCTGTTTCTGCCGCGCAGAACATTGTCAAATGTGTGCGCCGTTGCGGTCTGGAAGTCAATGATCTGGTGCTGCAACCGCTGGCGTCGAGCTACGCCGTACTGTCCGAGGACGAGAAGGATCTGGGAATCTGTCTGATCGACATCGGCGGCGGCACGACGGATCTGGCGATCTGGACGCAGGGCGCCATTCGTCACACCTCGGTCATTCCGATTGCCGGCGACCAGATCACCAACGATATCGCCATGGCGCTGCGCACCCCGACGCGCGAAGCGGAAGACATCAAGTGCAAGTTCGGCTGCGCGCTTTCGGAGTTGGCCGATCCGGAGGAGGTGCTCGATGTCGCCGGCGTTGATGATCGTCCCTCGCGCAAGCTATCGCGGCGCGCGCTGGCCGATGTCATCCAGCCGCGGGTCGAGGAACTGTTCGAACTGATCCAGGCTGAACTGCGCCGTTCCGGTTTCGAGGAAGTGCTGTCGTCCGGAATCGTGCTGACCGGCGGCTCGTCAGTGATGCAGGGAATGATCGAGCTTGGCGAAGAGGTTTTCCACATGCCGGTACGTCTGGGCATACCGAAGTATCACGGCGCGCTTGCCGATGTGGTGCAACACCCGCGTTTTGCTACGGCCTGCGGTCTGCTGCTTGAAGCGCAGACGCAAAGGAAGCGCGGCCTGAAGGTGCGTGAAACACGAGATGTGAAGCAGGTGTTCGGGCGGATGAAGTCGTGGCTTGAAAAGAATTTTTAACCATTTTTTAACAGTTTTTTAGCCGAGGAGAGCGTTATGTTTGAAATTATCGAGAAGGAAGACGTCAGTGGCGATTGGGGTACGGTGATCAAGGTGATCGGCGTCGGCGGCGCCGGTGGTAACGCCGTCGATCACATGATTCGCGAAGGCGTGATGGGCGTCGAGTTCGTTGCCGCCAATACCGATGCACAAGCCCTCAAGCGCAGTGTCGCACACAAAAAGATTCGTCTGGGCAAGTCGGGTCTGGGCGCCGGCGCCAGACCGGAGGCCGGACGCAGCGCGGCGGTCGAGGAGCGCGAACAGATTGCCGAGGCGCTCAAGGGCGCGCACATGGTCTTCATCACCGCCGGCATGGGTGGCGGGACCGGGACTGGCGCTGGTCCGATTGTCGCCGAAGTGGCGCGTGAACTCGGCATTCTGACGGTGGCCGTAGTGACCAAGCCCTTCGGATTCGAGGGCAAGCGGCTGAAGGTGGCCGAAGAAGGTATTGCCGAATTGCAGAAAAATGTCGATTCGCTGATTGTCATTCTCAACGACAAGTTGATGGATGTGCTCGGTGACGAGGTCTCGATGGATGATGCCTTCAAGGCCGCCGACAATGTGCTGCGCAACGCCGTCGGCGGTATTGCCGAGATCATCAATTTCCCGGGCCTGGTCAACGTCGACTTCGAAGACGTGCGCACGGTCATGGGCGAAATGGGCATGGCCATGATGGGCTCGGCCAATGCGTCCGGCGTTGATCGCGCGCGCATCGCCGCCGAACAGGCGGTGGCCTCGCCGCTGCTCGAAGGCATCAATCTCTCCGGCGCCAAGGGCGTGCTGGTCAACATTACCTCGACGCGCGGCCTGAAAATGAAGGAAGTAAACGAAGTGATGAGTACCGTCCGCGAATTCGCTGCCGAGGACGCACACATCATCTTCGGCGCGGTTTACGACGAAACCATGGGCGAGGAAATCCGCGTCACCGTGGTCGCCACGGGTCTGGGTCAGGCGCAGGGCAAACGGCAAACCTTCGAAGTGATCAATACCCCGGTGATGAAAGCCACTGGCACCGACGGCTTCGCGCATTCGACGGCGCAGGGCAGCATCGATTACAGCCATCTCGATGTGCCAGCGGTGGTGCGCAAGGGCCGCAGCTCGACGGTTGAGGCACTGGCCAACAGCGGTGTCGATCGCTACGATATCCCGGCGTTTTTGCGGAAACAGGCGGATTAAGGGCTTAAACGCTTTCAACGCAGAGATCGCAGAGACGCAGAGAGCGCAGAGAAAGACAGAGTCTTGTTAATCTTTAGATTTTCTCTGCGTTCTCTGCGCCTCTGCGTACTCTGCGTTGAAAGAGCTTAGCCCTTCAAAGTGCTGTAGTTTCGTCTCCGTAAAGAGGCTCGGCGCCCCGTGTTACAATCCGCCGGTTCCTATTTTTATCAATCACATGCTTAAGCAACGCACCCTCAAATCCTTGATTCGCGCCACCGGCGTTGGTCTGCATTCTGGCGTCAAGGTCAGAATGGCGCTGCGTCCGGCGGCACCAAATACGGGTATCGTCTTTCGCCGTGTCGATCTTGATCCGGTGGTCGATCTGCCAGCGTCGGCCTTGCTGGTCGGTGACACGCGCCTGTGTTCGTGCCTGGAATGCGATGGCCCGCAGGGCAAGGTTCGGGTCGGCACCATCGAGCACCTGATGTCGGCTTTTGCCGGTCTTGGCATCGATAACGCCTTTGTCGATCTGGATGCGGCGGAAGTGCCGATTCTTGACGGCTCGGCGTCGCCTTTCGTTTTTCTGATCCAGTCGGCCGGCATCGAAAAGCAGCCCGTGGCCAAGAAGTTCATCCGCGTCAAGCGCCTGATCGAGGTTCGCGAAACCGATCGAGCGGGCGACAAGTGGGCACGTTTCGAGCCTCACGACGGATTCAAGCTGAGCTTCTCAATTGTTTTCAACCATCCGGCCATCGACCGTACCGGGCAGGAAGTGGCAATCGATTTTGCTGAAAACTCCTATGTCCGCGAGGTGGCGCGCGCGCGCACGTTTGGCTTCATGCAGGAGGTCGAGTGGCTGCGCGAAAGCGGTCTGGCCCAGGGCGGCGGCCTGGACAACGCCGTGGTGCTCGACGAGTACCGCGTGCTCAACGCCGATGGCTTGCGTTACAGCGACGAATTCGTCAAGCACAAGGTGCTCGACGCGATTGGCGACCTCTATCTGCTCGGCTCCCCGCTGCTTGCTTCATTCACGGCGCACAAGTCGGGTCATGCGTTAAACAATGCGCTGGCGCGTGAATTGCTGGCTAATCCGGATGCCTGGGAGTACGTGACCTTCAGCGATCAGGCGCCGCAGGCCGTCGCCAACTGGCTGGCACTGCCGGCCCTGCAGTAGCTGCGCGCCGTGTGGCTGCTCCGCTTACTCGCCGTACTGACGCTTATTGCCGTCGCTGGCGGTGTGGTGTGCTACCTGCTGACCAGAAATGCCAAGTATTTGCAGTTGTCCTGGCGACTTTTCCGCTACGCATTGATCGTCGCGTTGCTGGTTTTTTCACTGCTGATTCTTGAGCGGGTTGCCGTCATTCCGTTTTAGCCGCGCGCATTAGCAAGGTCTCCAGCGCCGCGCGCAGGGGCGAGGCTGGCAGCGAGTCGCGCAGGCTTTCAAGCGTTCGGCTGGCTCTGGATGTCAATGGTTTTTGCGTGGAAGCCATTGATTGTGTGACTGTTTTACGGGCTTGCACTTTGATCTGAACACCGTTACACTCCACGCCGCGTTGAGAGAAACCGTCGGCCAAGGTCGGCGCCAGTTGGCGCAGCTTGGCAGCAACCGCGCCACTGACGGCATGAATGACGATAATTCCTGACTTGTAATTGGCCAGGCTGCTGGCCTGGTTAAGATGTGCCGGCGCGATCTCCTGGTAGAGGCGCGTCAGTTTTATAAGCAGTCTTGCGTGTGCCAATACCTTGCCGGCGCCATCGGTCGCTTCGAGATAGTGTTCGAGGGAATTTTTCATCTGGAACTTCAAGGAGAGGTGACGTGCATATTATTCTTGTCCCCGACCGTCTGGCAACCGCCAGAACACTGAATCTCACGCCCCGGCTGGGGCTGGCGATCGTGTCCGGCTTCATTGTTCTGTCCTTTGTCATGTCTTTCCTGTTTTCCTGGATCGGTGTCCGTTTCAATCTGCCGTTTGCCACCGAGCTTGTGGCGGCGGTGCAGCGGGTACACAACCGCAAGACCGAAGAGTATGTCCGCGACAATATTTCCTCGATGGCTGTCAAACTCGGTGAGATGCAGGCGCAGTTGATTCGTCTTGATTCGCTAGGCGAACGTATATCAAAACTCTCTGGCATCAATGCCCCGAAACACGAGGCGAAGGGCAAGGACGGGCAGGGAGGCCCGCTGATTCAAACGTCACAACCGCTCGCGGCCAGCGAGTTGCAGCGCGAGATTGATCGGCTGGCCGAAATTGTCGAGCAGCGTAGCGATGCCTTGACCGCGCTGGAATCGCAACTCATGGAGCGGCGCATCAAAACCACCCTGTTGCCAACCATCATTCCGATCATCTCGGATCGTATCGGCTCGACCTTTGGTCACCGTCTTGATCCGATTGCCGGTGTCAGCGCCATGCACGAGGGGATCGATTTTGTCGCCGACCCGGGCACGCCAGTCATTGCCTCGGCTGGCGGCGTCGTGCTCGCCGCTGAATATCATCCACAATATGGAAACCTGATCGAAATTGATCACGGCAACGATTTTTCCTCGCGCTATGCCCATCTTTCAAAAATCACCATCAAGCCCGGTCAGATTGTCAAGCGCGGTCAGGCCATCGGCGCCAGTGGCAATACTGGACGCACGACGGGCCCGCACCTGCATTTCGAAGTGCGTTTCAAGGGCGTCGCGCAAAATCCGGCACGTTTTCTGCAGCAGGGTACGCAAATCGCATTGAATTCCCCAGCAGCGGCGAAGCCGCTTGTTCCAGCCGTCAAGACTGTCGCGCCAGCAGGTTCTGCGCGGGCCGCAGCGACCTTCAAACCCCGCTAGGTCGCGCACAACAGCGTGCCCGACACGCTGCCAGCGCGTGATAGAATCCCTTCCTTTTACGCGCGCAAACACTCAACACAATGATTTCCGGCCTACTCAAGAAGATTTTCGGCAGCCGTAATGATCGGCTGATCAAGCAGTATTCCGTAGTTGTCCGACAGATCAACGCGCTGGAAACGGGAATTAGCGCGCTTTCCGACGATGAACTGCGCGGCAAGACAGGGCAGTTCAAGGCGCGGGTGGCCAACGGAGAAACGCTCGATGCCCTGTTGCCCGAAGCCTTTGCAGTGGTTCGCGAAGCTGGCAAGCGCGCACTCGGCATGCGTCACTTTGACGTCCAACTGGTTGGCGGCATGGTGCTGCATGACGGCAAGATTTCCGAAATGCGTACCGGCGAGGGCAAGACGCTGGTCGCCACACTGCCGGCCTACCTCAACGCGCTGTCCGGCAATGGCGTGCATATCATTACGGTCAACGATTATCTGGCCAGTCGCGACGCCGAGTGGATGGGACGCCTACACCGTTTTCTCGGGCTTTCGGTCGGCGTCAACCTGTCGCAGATGGAGCACGATGCCAAGCAGGCGGCGTATGCGGCGGATATCACCTATGGTACCAACAACGAATTCGGTTTTGATTACCTGCGCGACAACATGGTCTACACCTGCGCCGAGCGCGTGCAGCGCAAGCTAAGTTATGCCATTGTCGACGAGGTCGATTCGATCCTGATCGACGAAGCGCGCACGCCGTTGATCATCTCCGGCCAGGCCGAAGACCATACCGAGCTTTACGTGCGCATGAATCAGGTGGCGCCAATGCTTGAGCGCTGCCTGGAAGAAGACGGTCCGGGGGATTACTGGGTCGACGAAAAGGGCCATCAGGTTCTGATGAGCGAGGCCGGCCACGAGCATGCCGAAGAGATTCTCGCCCGCGTCGGCTTGCTGCCCGCCGGTGGCAGCCTGTACGATGCCGCCAACATTTTGCTGATTCACCACCTCTACGCCGCACTGCGCGCACATACCCTGTTTCTCAAGGATCAGCAGTACGTGGTGCAGAACGGCGAGGTGATCATCGTCGACGAGTTCACCGGACGCCTGATGTCCGGCCGCCGCTGGTCCGATGGGCTGCACCAGGCGGTCGAAGCCAAGGAAGGCGTGACGATCCAGAACGAGAACCAGACGCTGGCCTCGATCACCTTCCAGAACTATTTCCGCATGTACGGCAAGCTCGCCGGAATGACCGGCACGGCCGATACTGAAGCCTACGAGTTCCAGCAGATCTACGGCCTTGAAACGGTGGTCATCCCGACCAATGTGCCGATGATCCGGGTCGACCATAACGACCAGATCTTCCGCACGGCCAAGGAAAAACACGAGGCCATCATCGCCGACATCCGCGCCTGCCGCGCCCGTGCGCAGCCGGTGCTGGTCGGCACCACGTCGATCGAAAACTCCGAGCTGCTGTCCACCCTGCTCGACAGCGAAAAGCTGCCGCACCAGGTGCTCAACGCCAAGCAGCACGCACGCGAAGCCGAGATCGTGATCCAGGCCGGGCGTCCGGGAATGATCACCATCGCCACCAATATGGCCGGCCGTGGGACCGACATCGTTCTCGGCGGCAGCATCGAAAAGCAAATCGCGCAGATCCGCGACGACGAGACGATTGACGCAGCCGGCAAGGAGGCGCGCACCGCCGCGCTGCGCGCCGAGTGGCAGAAATTGCACGACCAGGTAGTGGCCGCAGGCGGTCTGCACATCATTGGTTCCGAGCGTCATGAATCGCGCCGGATCGACAACCAGTTGCGCGGCCGTTCCGGCCGTCAGGGCGACCCCGGTTCGTCGCGCTTCTATCTCGCGCTCGACGATGCGCTGCTGCGGATTTTCGCCGGCGAGCGCCTCAAATCGATCATGGAACGCCTGAAAATGCCCGAAGGCGAAGCCATCGAGCACCCGCTGGTGTCGCGCTCGCTCGAATCGGCGCAGCGCAAGGTGGAAAGCCGCAACTTCGATATCCGCAAGCAACTGCTCGAATACGACGACGTGTCGAACGACCAGCGCAAGGTGATCTACGCCCAGCGCAACGAACTGCTCGAAACCGACGACATTTCCGAGACCATCACCGCCATGCGTCAGAGCGTGTTGTACGACACCTTCAGGCGCCATGTGCCGGTCGACAGTGTCGAAGAGCAATGGGAATTGCCGGCGCTGGAAAAGGAACTGGCATCCGAGCTGCACTTGCCGCTGCCCATTGTCGAGTGGTTCAAGAATGAGCCGACCCTTGGCGACGAGGCAATGCTCCGGCGCATCATCGAGCACGCCGACGCCGTCTACCTGGCCAAGGTCGAGCAGGTGGGCGTTGGAGGCTTCCACCAGTTCGAGCGCAACGTCATGCTGCAAAGCCTCGATACCCACTGGCGCGAACATCTGGCGGCACTCGATCACCTGCGCCAGGGCATCCACCTGCGCGGCTACGCGCAGAAGAACCCGAAGCAGGAATACAAGCGCGAAGCCTTCGAACTGTTCGAAGCGCTGCTCGACAGCGTGCGCGTCGAGGTCAACCGGCTGCTGATGACCGTTCAGGTGCGCGCCGAAGACGTCGAAGAGACCGCCCCGCACGCCGAGGTGCAGAACGTCCGCTACCACCACGCCGACTACGAAGACGCCGTAGACCCAAGCGACGACAATGACCCGTTCAAGGTGCAACCGATCCACAGCGGACCAAAAGTCGGCCGCAACGACCCCTGCCCTTGCGGTTCGGGCAAGAAATACAAGCACTGCCATGGAAAGTTGAGTTAAGGACTAAGCGCCTTCAACGCAGAGAGCGCAGAGGCGCAGAGAACGCAGAGTTTTCTTTGTCTTTTTCTTTGTTTTTCTCTGCGCCCTCTGCGTCTCTGCGCTCTCTGCGTTGAAAGAGGTTAAATAAATGCCCGTAAACTTCACCCCCCCTCCCCCCGAAGCCCTGTTCCCAGTCGCCGGTATCCGTCTGGGCCTTGCCGAAGCCGGCATCCGCAAGCTTGACCGGCGCGACCTGACGCTCCTGGCACTCGACCCCGGATGCACGGTAGCCGGCGTGTTTACGCAAAACCGTTTCTGCGCGGCGCCGGTGCACCTGTGCCGCAGCCATCTCGATTCTGGCAGCGAGATTCGTGCGCTGGTCATCAACACCGGAATCGCCAACGCCGGGACGGGCGAATCTGGCCTACAGGCAGCGCAGAAAACCTGCGTTGCAATCGGCGAGCTATTCGGCGTCGCTGCAAATCAGGTGCTGCCCTTCTCAACCGGCGTCATCCTCGAACCCCTGCCCGTAGACCGTCTGATTGCCGGCCTGCCGCGCTGTGCGGCCGATCTTGCGGCCAATCACTGGCACGCCGCGGCGCACGGCATCATGACCACCGACACGGTGGCCAAGGCCGCTTCGCGACGCATTCAAATCAACGGCAGGACGGTCACCATCACCGGCATCAGCAAGGGCGCCGGGATGATCAAGCCCAATATGGCGACCATGCTAGGCTTTGTCGCCACCGACGCCGGCATCGCCGAGCCGCTGCTGCGCCAACTGGTGCGTGAAGTCGCCGACGCATCATTCAACTGCATCACCGTCGATGGCGACACCTCGACCAACGACTCCTTCATCGTGATCGCCACCGGCCAGTCTGGCGCGCAATTTTCCGATGCCGCCGCGCCCGGCTACGCCGCGCTGCGCGAAGCGCTCACCGGCCTGGCGCTCGAACTCGCGCAAGCCATCGTCCGCGACGGCGAAGGCGCGACCAAGTTCATCACCATCGCCGTCAATGGCGGCCGAAATCGCGAAGAATGCAAACGGGTCGGCTACGCCATCGGCCACTCGCCTTTGGTCAAGACCGCCTTCTTCGCCTCCGACCCGAACCTCGGGCGCATCCTCGCCGCCATCGGCTACGCCGACATAGACGCGCTCGATGTCGACAACGTTCGCGTCTGGCTAGGCAGCACCGGCGAGGAAGTGCTGGTCGCCGAACAAGGCGCGCGCGCCGCGTCCTACCGCGAAGAAGCCGGCGCACACATCATGCAGGCCGCGGAAATCACCATCCGCGTCGATCTCGGGCGCGGCCAGGCCAGCGGCACCGTCTATAGCTGCGATTTCTCGTATGATTACGTGAAGATCAACGCCGACTATCGCAGCTAGGTCTAGAGGATGGATAAAGGCTTCACCACCAAGACACCAAGACTCACCAAGAGAACAAGAAATAAACTCGGTTTTTCTTGGTGAATCTTGGTGTCTTGGTGACTTGGTGGTTCGCACTTTCTCGTTGTCTGACTACCAGTTTCCGGAGAAACCCTATGCAAAAGATCCTGATCATCGGCGCGACATCGGCCATCGCCGAAGCGACGGCGCGGCTGTGCGCAGCTTTATAAGGCCCCTCGCCATGCGCATCATCGGTAAGCGCAAAGAACGCCCCATCAGTTTCTCGGCTTCGGCAAGCCTGCTGGCCGAAGGCGCGCGCTTCAACGACGCACTCCACTGTTTGCCGACCGGCAATACGAGCTTCATCCCGAAGGGTGTTCACTACTTCAAGACCCACGACGAAGCCAACCGTCAGCAACTCGATTGCCTGTCAAAAGGGATGGCACAGACTGCTCTGGAGCGGGCGCTTGCAATATTCCGCGAACGCTCAAGAACTCAGTAAAAAATGATCAATGCAGCACGCGCGGGATCGACAGCGTAAATTCGCCGGTCACCGCCTCGAACTGCGTTCCGTCCTCGGCCGTCATCTGGAAGCTGCCGCGCATGGTGCCGACCGGTGTGTCAATCTGGCAGCCGCTGGTGTATTCAAAGGTCTCGCCCGGCTTGAGCAAGGGCTGCTGACCAACAACACCAAGGCCGCGCACCTCCTGGACCCGCGCCTTGCCATCGGTGATCACCCAGTGGCGTGAAATCAGTTGCGCCGGCACGGTACCAACATTCTCGAAACGGATGGTATAAGCGAAAACGTAACGCTCGTTGGCCGGATCGGATTGGTCGGCAATGAACTGTGGAACGGCGCGTGCCTCAATCTGGTATTTCTTGCTTTCAGCCATGGCAGTCTTGATGGGTTGGAGAGTGGGGCATTGCACACCAAAGCGGCGCGCGAGGCAAGCGCGGCAGCGAGCACAGGGCAATTGCATCAAATTCCCTTTAACCCGAGGAGACTGGCGCGATAAGCATCGGAAGAAGCGGCGAGAATGCGACGAGTATAGACACCCCCTTTTTTCTTGGAGGTGTCGAGGCGGAAAAGATTGAGGACGAGG
>NZ_JAPUVO010000127.1 GCF_029255185.1 Propionivibrio sp. | reverse complement strand
CGCCGGCCTGGAATGCCAGCGCCGCATCGACGGACGGCATGACGGTCTATGAAATCGGCGACGCGCCGGTGCTGCTGATGTCTGACAACGGCGCCATGGTGCGGGCGCGTCTCACGCGGGATGAAGATCATGACAAATAACATGGACGAATTTGATCAGGATGTTCAGGAGCCGCTGGAACCGCGCAAAAACGCGATCAAGCAAAATCTCACGGAAGCATGGCGCACCAATCCAGTGCTTAAGCTTATGGCGATCATGGCCGTCGTCGGCATCGCGCTGGTGCTGACCTTCGGCGTGTTTTCAACGCCGAAACAGGAAACGCAATCCTCGCTTGGCAAGGCGCCGACGCTAGACGTAGCGCCGGGCAGCAAGGCATCGCCGTTTCTGGTCGAGCAAAATACGCAAGCCAACGCGCAGCGCGCCGAACAGGCGATTCATCAGGGCGGCAGCGTCATGCCGACGCCTATTGGTCGCAGCGTCGATCTTATCGACCCGACCGAAGAAAGCAAAAGCAAAGACGCTCTGATGGAGTTCCGCGCCGAAACCGAAAGGTTGCGTCAGGAATTGAAACAGGAGCAACGCCAGAGCGCGCAGCAGCTTCAGCTCATGCAGCAGCAGGTTCAAGCCCCGCCGCCGCAACCAGTTCAAGCGCAGCCCTTCGACGAAAGTCTTGCGCAGGCGATGCAGCAGCAACTGAAACAAGTCATGGACAGTTGGACCCTCAAAGGCGCTAAAATCGTCCGTGGCGTCAAGGAAGCAGAGAAGCCAGCGCCGCAAGGGCAAGACGCCTTTGTCGCCAATGGTGGCGCAACCACGCGGGTTGCAGCCCCCGCAGCGGGCAAAGTCGTGGAAAAGCCGCTTGTACTGGCAGGAACCGTCAATTACGCCCAGATGCTCATGGAGGCCAACTCCGATGTGCAGGGGCCGATCATGGCGCAAATTTTGTCCGGCCCGCTGGCCGGCGCCCGCGCCATCGGCAGTTTTCAAGTCAAGGACGACTACCTCGTCATCCGCTTTACTAACGCGACGTTGAAAGGCAAGGAGTACGCCATCAACGCCATGGCGCTCGACCCTGAAACCACGCTCGGCGGCATGGCGACCGAGGTCGATCACCGTTACTTTAGCCGCGTCGTGCTTCCCGCTGCGGGAAAATTCGTGTCCGCCTTCGCTTCGGCCATCAGCCAGCCTGAGACCACAACAACCGTCAGCAATGGCGCTGTTGTCGTTTCACAGGCAAAACAAGGCATGAAGGACGCGCTATACGCCGGCGCAGGTTCGGCCGGCGACAGCGTGGCCAATTTTCTCGCGCAGGAGGGATCAAAGATCAAACCGCTCGTGCGCGTTGCCGTCGGCACGCCACTGGGTCTGTTTTTCCTGACTTCGGTAAAGAAAGACGGGTCGCAGTCCGATGCCGACAGAAGCCTCGTCAACAACTTTTTCGCGACGGACAAGTTGCGCCAGGCCACGGAGGCAGGCGGACAAGTCGGCTATTACAACCCGATGCAGACAGGCTATCCCGGCTATTCACCCTACGGAGCGCTTGGCTCATCGCAACGCTACCCCAGCGGCGTATCCGTGATGACGCCCGGACAGGGCAACATGCCTTACTATGGCCGGTGAGGCTCTCGGGCATGCCGTCGCTTTTTTGACGAGTTCTGCTGACAAAGGATTGCGCCGTACCGTCGGTTCCCTTAGATTTCGGTTCAGCGCAGTGCCATATTGTTCCCCTGCGCGAAAAGTGGCATTGCCGTGATGCAGGAACGTCGGAATCTTTATGTTAGTCTTGAGGAGTTAGTTTGATGACCGATAAACAACATGGCCTGCACCAAGGCTCCGATGGTTTTGAGGATCGCGACTCCATGAGCGAGGGCGCGCAGGCCGAAGCGTGGCAGGAAGACCAGCCGCCGGTTGACGATTTCCACGACCAGTCGGATACAGAGGTCGCCGCTGCGCTTGATGCCGCCGATACGGCCGCAACGGATCAGGCCACAAAACCCGACAGCAAAAGCGGCATGAAGGTAATGGCCATTACTATTCTTGTCGGCGCGGCCCTTATCGGTGGCTTGCTTTATCTTCAATTCGGCGGATCTTCGGAACCGGGCACGGCAACCATGCCCATCGCCCAAGCCTTTAAAATGCCGCAGAACTTGGCTGAGCCAGCGGCAGCCCCTGCTCCAAACGCGCCGCCCGCTGCGCCGGTCATCCCTAAGGTGGGAGAAGTCACTGTGGTCGACCCGGGCACGACCGCAAAAACCAGTTCCGCCGACATAACGAGCCTTTACGCCGCAGGTCAGGCAAAGGACGCTGTTGCCCTCCCCATGCCGCAGCCCACCGAAGACGGCATCGCAACGACGCCAGCGACTGCCGAACCCGCCAAAGACGCACCCGCAGCGACCGACGCCCCGTCTCCGTTCAACCCCAGTCCTGCGCCCAGCGCGCAAATGGCCAAGATCGAGCCCTCCATGGCGCCGCTTCCCGCTCCGGTCGCACCCTTGTCACCTGTTACGCCACCATCAACAACGCCGGCACCGGCTAACAATGCACAACTTGATGCGTTGACGACAAAGTTTGAGGATCTGAAAAAAGCCTTCGACCAATTATCGCAACAGAACGCGCAGTTAGCCGCCCGTGTTGAGGCCTCCGCCCACGCGCAGGCGCCAGCGATGGACCCGCAACTGGAACGTCGTATGGCCATGCTGGAGAAAAAACTGGATATACTCACTGACAGACCAGCTTCCATCGAAGCCCCCAGCATAATGCCTCCAACCATCAGTAGTGCCGAGGTTGCGGCGCCGCATGAAACTGCGAAGTCAAAACCCTCCGCAAGGACGACAAATAAGAAACACGCAACGACGACGAAAAAGCCCCCCGCCACCAAACGGTCAACGACAAAGGCCACAGCGCCACAACCCGCAGCGCCAACGCACGCTTGGATGCTCCGCGCCGCAACCCCCGACGCCGCCTGGATTGCCAAAGACGCGAAAGCCACAGAACTTACCAAGGTCAAGGTCGGCGACAATGTCGAAGGGATCGGGCAGGTGGAGTCGATCACGCAGCTTGGCGAAGGCTGGGTCGTGGTGGGCAGCAAGGGCGCGATCCATTAGTCGGGGTCTTTACCCTTAAGGTGGACCGTCATGCCAGCGAAGGCTGGCATCCCATTTGGTGGTAACAGCTTGATAACAAATGGGCCCCCAGCCTACGCTGGGGTGACGGCAAGTGGCTTCTCTTGTTCCATCATAAACGGATAATACTAGACCTCTTGCATAACCATTTATTAAGAGCGGCGTGATTCGCTGGTTTCCGAGGAGGAAACGGCGATGCGATACCGAACGATCAAGGGACTGAAGGGCGAGGCGTTTCGGCGGCTTACGGGTGTTAAGCGCGAAACGTTTGGCG
>NZ_JAPUVO010000126.1 GCF_029255185.1 Propionivibrio sp. | reverse complement strand
TAAAGGGAATTTGATGCAATTGCCCTGCAGGCAGTTTTTCGAACATGACAAGCAGCTGACTTCTCTGCTACGCTTGATGGGTGCTTGTCGAGTGACCAGGGGCTCACGCGTACAGCAAGGGAATGAAAAGCGAATGTCCAAGGAAATCGAGCTCAAATTACGTTTGTCACCGGCACAAGCGCGTCGCCTGCAGAGTTGCAAGGTGTTGTCCGGACTTCAGCCGCAAAAATATCGGCTGCTCAACACCTACTACGACACTCCGGATTTTGATCTGCGCCAGCGCGGCGTCGCCGTCCGTTTTCGGCGCAAGGGCTGGGCGGTCTGGCTGATGACGGTCAAGGCTGGTGCCCCCAGTGCGGGAGGTCTGGCGCAGCGCAGCGAATGGGAGGCGCCAACGCAGGCCGGGGTCTTTGATTTTTCCATCGTCACTGACGCTAAGTTGCGGGCGTTTCTGGCGTCACATCAGGCGCAGTTGCAAGCCGTCTTTTCGACCGATTTTACACGCACAACATGGATGCTGAATCAGGCCGGCGCGATCGTCGAACTTGCGCTTGACCGTGGCCGGATCAATGTGCCTGGCGTTGGCAAGGCGCCGCGGAGCGAGGCGCTGTGCGAGTTGGAACTGGAATTGCTCGAAGGCGAGTCGCCTGATCCTCTCTTCAATCTAGCAATCGCCTTGGCGGCTGACTTGCAGTTGCACCCCGAGATCGTCAGCAAGGCCGAGCGCGGCTATGCGCTGGCCGACGACGCCGCGGCCAATCCGGTCAAAGCCCTGGCCTCGTCTGTTGAAAAGAGCATGACACCGGTCGAGGCTTTCCGCTCCATTGCGCTGTCCTGCCTGATGCAGTTGCAGGGTAATGAAGCGGGGGCCATCGCCGGAGACAATCCGGAGTACGTCCATCAAGCCCGAGTCGCCATCCGCCGTCTGCGTTCGGCATTTAATCTCTTTACGCCGGTATTGAACCAGCGCTTTGTCGAGATTTATTCGTCACGCTGGAAGCAACTGGCCGGGGGGCTCGGGAGCGCGCGCGACTGGGACGTGTTTCTGACCGAGACCCTGGCGCCGCTCGAAGAGGCTTTCCCCGGGGATGCCGATCTGGCGGTGTTGCGAGCCCGCGGCGAGGCGACCAAGGCCAAGGCCCAGGCGTCGGCCGGTGTGGCCTTGAAGCAAAAGGCGTACAGCCAGCTTCTGCTAGCTTTTTCCGCGGCACTATTCCGGGTTGAACCGCCAACGATTGATGCGCAGTGCAAGTCGTCGGCTTTGAGTCTACGCAAGTTTGCCGTGCGTCGCCTGTATAAACGGGCGCAGATGATTGAACGGCTGGTGAGCGAACACGGCAAGATGAATGCCGAGCGGCGGCATGATCTACGCATTGCCTTCAAAAAGTTGCGCTATGCACTCGAGTTTTTTGCGCCGATCCTGCCGCGCAAGCGTCTTGCCGCCTGTCAGGCTTCCCTGGCAATGATTCAGAACCTGCTCGGTACGCTCAACGATCAGGTCACGGCCTCGCGCCTGATCAAGCAAATGCATCCCAAGAGCGATCCGGATCCGCTGAGCCGGGGTTGGATTGCCGGTCGAACCCAGCTTCTGGTTGCGGCCCTGAATGACGAACTGCGTGGCTTCACGGCCAGCAGGAAACCCTGGCCTTGAGCGGGCACGACCGCAGTAGACTACATTTCCTTTCAGTACAATGACGAGCTATAGCGTCCTGCCATTTCTGCAGGGCGGGGAGAAAAAATGACAAAAAAATATTTCGGCACTGATGGTATTCGTGGCCGCGTCGGGCAGACCCCAATAACTCCGGATTTCGTGATGCGTTTGGGCTATTCGGCGGGCAAGGTACTCGTCGCCGACGAGTTGGCACGGGGTAATCACAAGGCCGGCGAGCGCCCGGCGGTGCTGATCGGCAAGGACACGCGAATCTCCGGCTATATGTTGGAGGCGGCTTTGGAAGCGGGCTTCTCGGCAGCCGGGGTGGATGTCTGCCTGGTCGGTCCGATGCCAACGCCCGCCGTGGCTTATCTGACCCGTGCCTTGCGCTTGCAGGCTGGAATTGTCATTTCGGCCTCGCACAATCCATTCTACGATAATGGCATCAAATTCTTTTCGGCGCATGGCACCAAGCTGGAGGATGCGCTGGAAGCCCGGATCGAGGCCGGAATCGATTTGCCACTGGCTTGCGTCCAATCGGCCGATCTTGGCCGTGCGCGTCGTATTGACGATGCGGCTGGACGCTACATTGAGTTCTGCAAGAGCACGTTTCCGAATGATCTGGACCTGCGCGGGCTGAGAATCGTCGTCGACTGCGCCCATGGCGCGGCCTACCATATTGCGCCGCACGTTTTTCACGAACTTGGTGCCGAGGTGATCGCCATTGGCGCCGAACCCAATGGACTTAACATCAACAAGGAGGTCGGCGCGACGGCGCCTGCCGCCTTGAGCCAGGCCGTCCTGGCACAACAGGCCGATCTTGGCATCGCGCTCGATGGCGACGCCGACCGGGTGATGATGGTCGATGCCAGCGGCCAGATTTATGACGGCGATCAACTGCTCCTGGCGGTCGTGCGCAGTCGTTTGCGACAAGCGCCGGTGGCCGGTGTGGTGGGAACGCTGATGACCAACCTGGCTTTTGAACACGCCCTGACGCAGTTGAAGATACCGTTTGCGCGGGCCGACGTCGGTGATCGCTATGTGCTGGAAATGTTGCGCGACAAGGGCTGGCTGTTCGGCGGCGAAAACTCGGGCCACATTCTCTGCCTCGACCGGCACACCACGGGTGATGGCATCGTCTCGGCCTTGCAGGTGCTTTCGGCACTGCGCGAAGCAGGTGGCGATCTGTCGTCACTGCTTGGTCAGATGGTGCTGTATCCGCAGCTATTGATCAATGTGCCGCTGGTCAAGGGCTTTGCCTGGAAAGATCATCCGCTGATTGCCTCCGTTCTGCAGCAGGTTGAAGTGGCATTGGCGGGTGAGGGCAGGGTGCTGTTACGCGCTTCGGGAACCGAGCCGCTGCTGCGCGTCATGGTCGAGGGATGTGATGCAAAAAAGGTTCGGGCGGCGGCAGAAAAACTCGCTTCGGCTGTGCGCGAAGCGGTTTCATCGTGATGTAACAGAGCCGTAACGTACGCTCGCTATACTCGCCTTGTTGCACCTATTGTGGTGAGACTATCTAAGGAGAGAATATTCATGAAAATCACGAAATTTTCCGCCGTTTCAGCGCTGATGCTGAGCGCTGTTGCTGCCTCCGGGCTAGTTTATGCCGATGTCGCACTGGTCAAGGTTGACGGCTCGTCGACGGTTTATCCGATTACCGAGGCGGTTGCCGAAGACTTCCAGAAGTCCAAGAAGAACAGCATTCGCGTAACGGTTGGAATTTCCGGTACTGGTGGCGGTTTCAAGAAGTTCTGCCGTGGCGAGACCGACGTTTCCGATGCCTCGCGCCCCATCCTCAAGAAGGAAATGGATGATTGCAAGGCTGCGGGAGTTGAATACATGGAGTTCCCGATTGCCTATGATGCGCTGACCGTCGTCATCAACCCAAAAAACGACTGGATCAAGTCGCTGACCGTCGCCGAACTCAAGACCATCTGGGAACCGGGCGCGCAAGGCAAGATCACTAACTGGAAGCAGGTCAACCCGGCGTGGCCCGATCGTCCGCTCAAGTTGTTCGGCGCCGGAGCTGACTCGGGAACTTTTGATTATTTCACCGAAGCGATCAACGGCAAGTCGAAGTCCAGCCGTGGCGACTTTACTGCCTCAGAAGATGACAACGTCCTGGTCCAGGGCGTTGCGCGCGATGTCGGCGCCCTCGGTTTCTTCGGATTTTCCTACTACGAGGAAAACCACGATAAGCTGAAGGCTGTGCCGATCATCGAGAAGGATGGCAAGCCTGCCGTTCTGCCCTCCCTAAAGACGGTGATCGACGGCACTTACCAACCCCTGGCACGGCCGATTTTCATCTACGTCAATGTCAAGTCGGCCGACAAGCCGGAAGTCCGCGAGTTTGTCGAGTATTACATGAAGAACGGCGAGAAATTGGTCAAGGAAGTGAAGATCGTTCCGCTGCCTGCCAAGGCCTACGGCTATAACCTTGAACATTTCAGCAAGCGCGTCAAGGGCACAAAGTTCGGCGGCGAAAACAAGGTGGGCGTAACGATCGAAGATTTGATGAAGATGGAAGCCAAGTAAGCGTTTAAACCTAGGGGTTGTTGGTGAATTCATACGCAGCGACTGCCGAAAGGCTTGATGTCATGTCCGAACCCAGTGCTCGACTAAAAAAAGATCTGACACGCCATGTCAAGGAAAGGGTGATCGAAGCAATCCTCTTTCTTGCGGCCTTTGTCTCGGTTTTTACGACGACAGCGATTGTTTATATTCTGGTCAGCGAATCCTGGGTTTTCTTCCAGCACGTCCCTCTAGGGGATTTTCTCTTCGATACCCAGTGGACCCCGCTTTTTGACGATGCACACTATGGCATTATGGTGCTGCTCTCCGGGACCATTACCAGTTCGCTGGTCGCGCTGCTGGTGGCGATTCCTTTAGGCACGATCATCGCCATCTATCTTTCCGAGTTTGCGCCCTTCGCTGTCCGGGAAATCGCCAAGCCGTTTTTGGAGTTGCTCGGGGGCATTCCGACAATTATTTACGGCTACTTTGCCTTGCTGTTCCTGACCCCTTTGCTGCAGAAAGTCTATCCCGACCTGCCCGGATTCAATCTGCTGTCGGCGGGAATCGTCATGGGCATCATGATCATTCCTTATGTTGCCTCGCTCTCCGAGGATGCCATGCGCGCCGTACCAATGGCGCTGCGCGAAGGGTCCTACGCCACGGGCGCTACCCGACTGCAGACAGCCTTGTGGGTGGTGGTGCCGTCGGCCATTTCAGGCATTGCCTCGGCCTATATTCTGGGTGTTTCGCGTGCCGTCGGTGAAACGATGATCCTGGCCGTGGCTGGAGGCATGCAGCCCAATCTGACCTTCAATCCGGCCGAGCCCGGCGCGACGATAACGTCATTCATTGTCCAGGTGGCGCTCGGCGATTTGCCGCACGGCAGCATCGGCTACCAGACGATCTTTGCGGCGGGCCTGACGCTGATGCTGCTGACGCTGGTATTCAATCTGATTGGTTATTACATGCGCAAGAAGTACCGCGAGGCATATTGAAATGAACCAACAGGAATTGCAGGCCCTGCGCGCCATGATTGTTGCGCACAAACGCTGGGACACCCTGTTTGGCGTGATCGGAATCCTTGCGCTGATGCTCGGCTTGATGACCTTCGCCGCATTGTTTGCCGATATGGCGATCAATGGGCTGGGGCGCATCAGCGTTGATTTTCTGACCTCCTTTCCATCGCGGCGCGCAGCCAACGCCGGGATACTCTCGGCCTGGGTCGGGTCGGTGCTGGTGATGCTGGTGACCGCATTTGCTGCCGTACCCCTGGGCGTCGCCGCCGGTGTTTATCTTGAGGAGTACGCACCCAAGAACTGGATTACCGATATCATCGAAATCAACGTCTCCAATCTGGCCGGCGTGCCGTCGATCATCTATGGCTTGCTGGCGCTCGGCCTGTTCGTGTATACCTTCGGTCTCGGGCAAAGCATCCTGACTGCCGGGCTGACACTGGCACTGTTGATTCTGCCGGTGGTCATCGTCGCCACCCGTGAGGCGATCCGCTCGATTCCCCAGATCATCCGAGAGGGAGCCTACGCCTGTGGAGCGACGACCTGGCAGGTCGTCAGCGACCATATCGTTCCTTACTCCAGCGCTGGCATTCTGACCGGTGTGATCATCGGCATGGCGCGGGCTATTGGTGAAACAGCGCCGATCATTACCGTCGGCGCACTGACTTTTATCGCCTTCCTGCCGACGATGCCTTTTACGGGGGAGCTGCCGGCCGGCCCGTTTGACTGGTTGTTTGCCCCCTTTACGGTAATGCCGATCCAGATGTTCAACTGGACTTCTCGCCCGGAGGCGGCGTTTCTCAGCAATGCGGCCGCGGCAGGTTTTATTCTCGTTCTGATGACCTTGGCCATGAATGGTCTGGCCATCTGGTTGCGCTACCGCCTGCGCAAGAACATCAAGTGGTAAGAAACCAGGGATCAATTTAATGAATGCCATGACAGACAGGTACGAAACGCTATTGCCGCTCAAGGCCGAAGCACGCAATCTGAGTTTCTATTACGGAAATTTCCAGGCGCTCAAGAATATCAACATGCCGATCTATGAGAAAAAGGTGACCTCGCTGATCGGCCCCTCGGGTTGCGGGAAATCGACCTATCTGCGCTGCTTCAACCGCATGCACGATCTGTATCCTGGGAATCGCTACGAGGGCGCCATCGATTTTCATCCGGACCATACCGATCTGCTTTCAAAAAAAGTGGATCCGATCGAGGTTCGCATGCGCATCAGCATGGTCTTCCAGAAACCCAACCCCTTCCCCAAGTCGATCTACGAAAACGTTGCCTACGGCCTGCGCGTGCGCGGTGAAAATGCGCGTTCGGTAATTGATGACAAGGTCGAAGCAGCGCTGCGTGGTGCGGCGCTCTGGGGGGAGGTCAAGGACCGTCTCAAGGAATTGGGCGCCAACCTGTCGGGCGGGCAGCAGCAGCGTCTGTGCATTGCGCGCGCCCTGGCCACTGACCCTGAACTGATGCTGTTCGACGAACCAACCTCGGCGCTCGATCCGATCGCCACCGCCAGCATCGAGGAGCTGATCACCGAACTGAAGGAAAGGGTGACGATTCTGATCGTGACGCACAATATGCAACAGGCCGCACGCATATCGGACTACACCGCCTACATGTATATCGGCGAGATGGTCGAGTTTGGCGTGACCGATCAGATATTCATCAAGCCCAAGAGAAAAGAGACCGAGGACTATATCACCGGTCGTTTTGGCTAGACGGAGCCGCTTTCCCACAGCCACTTTTTTATGCTTCCGGAAAGACAGACGCCGGCTTTTTATTGACCAGGGGGACTCTGTCTGACTATAATTCGCCCTTTTTCGCGGGGTGTGCCATGCGCCAAAAGCTGGTAGCGGGTAATTGGAAGATGCACGGTGGGCTGAGAAGCAACCTGCAATTGCTTCAGGATGTCCTTGCTGGCGTAGCGGAGTTGCGTGGTATGACGGCGGCGGTTTGCGTCCCTTTCCCTTATCTGGCCCAGGCGCAGTCCGCCTTGACCGGAACCTGTCTGGCTTGGGGCGCACAGAATGTGAGTGAGCAGGCCCAGGGCGCCTTTACCGGCGAAGTCAGCGCAGCGATGCTACAGGATTTTTCCTGTCGTTATGTTCTTGTCGGTCACTCCGAGCGGCGAGCGATCTACGGGGAGTCTGATGTTCTGGTCGCCGAGAAGTTTGCTGCTGCACTGGCTGCCGGTTTGCATCCGATTCTCTGTGTCGGTGAAACGCTGGCCCAGCGTGAAGCAGGCCAGACCGTCGATGTGGTTTCGGCACAAATCGATGCCGTTCTGCAGCGCGTTGGCGTCGCCGCGTTCACCGACGCCGTCGTAGCCTACGAGCCGGTTTGGGCCATTGGTACCGGTCGTACGGCGAGTTCCGCGCAGGCCCAGGAAGTGCATGCAGCGATTCGCGCGCAGATTGCACGGGCTGACGCCAACGTGGCCGAAGGTCTGCAAATTCTGTACGGCGGCAGTGTCAAGCCGTCCAATGCACTTGAGTTGTTCGGCATGCCGGATATCGATGGCGGCTTGATTGGCGGTGCGTCCCTGGTAGCTGCGGACTTTCTGGCGATTTGTCGCGCAGCGGTTCAATAAAGAGGCAATATGGAATATCTGTTTTCTACAGTTTTGCTGATTCACATTCTGGCCGCAATTGGCGTCATCGGTCTGGTCCTGGTACAACATGGCAAGGGCGCCGATATGGGCGCGGCTTTTGGTAGTGGCGCCTCGGGCAGCCTGTTTGGCGCGACCGGGTCCGCTAATTTCCTGAGCCGGACGACGGCCGTGCTGGCGGCCGTGTTTTTCGTGACCAGCCTCTCCTTGGCCTACATTGCCTCAAACAAGCCAAAAACGTCTGGCAGTGTGATGCAGGATGCGGTAAGATCGCAGCCTGTTTCAGAGCCTGCGGCAGTCGGCGCTGACAAGGCTGGAAGCACCGTGGATTCTGGCTCGAAAACGAAGGATATTCCAAAGTAGGTGGGCAGCAAAGAAAGCGGTGGGGATTTGTTTTTCCTCGTTTGAGTCCCCGCCGTCTGACGTAGTAGTGCCGACGTGGTGAAATTGGTAGACACGCTATCTTGAGGGGGTAGTGACTTCGGTCGTATGAGTTCGAGTCTCATCGTCGGCACCAAGTGGAGTTACCCACTAAAGGGGACTCTGATCTGAACCTGTGCGATAGCGTGGCGGATCATGCTGGAAAACTATTTCCCGGTATTTGTCTTCATCCTGATTGGTATCGTCTTTGGCATTGCACCGGTCATCACCGGTCTGGTCGTGGCGCCGCATCGCCCGGATAGCGAAAAACTTTCGCCCTACGAATGCGGTTTCGAGGCCTTCGAAGACGCCCGCATGAAATTCGATGTGCGTTATTACCTTATCGCCATCCTGTTCATTCTGTTTGACCTTGAAGTAGCCTTCCTTGTCCCCTGGGCGACGATCTTCGGCGAGGTCGTGCGCACCGATTCGCTCAAGTGGTTCGGCTTTATCGAGATGTTGGTTTTCATTGCCATTCTGGTTGTCGGCTATGTCTATGCCTGGGCCAAGGGCGCTCTGGATTGGGAGTGAACGATGGGTATTGAGGGCATTCTCCAGGAAGGCTTCATCACCACGACAGCGGACAAGCTGATCAACTATGTGCGCACCGGCTCGATGTGGCCGATGAGCTTTGGTCTGGCCTGCTGTGCGATTGAAATGATTCATGCCGGCTGCTCGCGTTACGACCTGGATCGTTTCGGCATCGTTTTTCGTCCGAGTCCGCGCCAGTCCGACGTGATGATCGTTGCCGGCACCCTGACCAATAAGATGGCGCCGGCCATGCGCAAGGTCTACGACCAGATGGCCGAACCGCGCTGGGTGATTTCCATGGGTTCCTGCGCCAATGGGGGGGGCTATTATCACTATTCCTATTCGGTTGTCCGTGGATGCGATCGCATTGTCCCTGTCGACATCTATGTTCCCGGGTGTCCGCCGACGGCAGAGGCACTGATTTATGGCCTGATCCAGTTGCAGAACAAAATTCGCCGTACCAGTACCATCGCCCGCTAATCCAACCGAGAGTTCGGAGTCTTGAAATGTCCGCCAAGCTTGAAGTGCTTAGCCTGAACCTGCAAAAACATCTCGGTAAGCAAATCCGTTCGCAGCAAGTCGCCCTTGGCGAGATCACCATCGATGTCGATGTGGGCGATTATGTTGCCGTGATGACTACCTTGCGCGATGAGCCAGACTTGTGTTTCGAGGAATTGATGGATCTGTGTGGCGTCGATTTTTCGACCTATGCCAATGGGCAGTGGGCTGGAAAACGCTTTGCTGCGGTCAGTCATCTGATCTCGGTTGCGCACAACTGGCGTGTCCGTGTGCGCTGTTTTGCCACGGATGATAACTTTCCATCGATTCCTTCTGTCGTTTCGATCTGGAATTCGGTTAACTGGTTCGAGCGTGAAGCTTTTGATCTGTACGGTATTGTCTTCCCAGGGCACAACGATTTGCGGCGGATACTGACCGACTACGGATTTATCGGCCATCCCTTCCGCAAGGATTTCCCGATTTCCGGTTATGTCGAAATGCGTTACGACCCCGATCAGCAGCGAGTCATTTACCAACCGGTGACCATCGAGCCGCGTGAAGTTACGCCGCGGATTGTTCGCGAAGAGCGCTACGGGGAGGCAGACAATGCCTGATATCCAGAATTACACGCTTAACTTTGGGCCGCAGCACCCGGCAGCACACGGTGTGTTGCGCATGGTTCTCGAACTCGACGGTGAAGTCGTGATGCGCGCTGATCCGCACATCGGATTGTTGCATCGGGCAACCGAAAAGCTGGCCGAAACAAAAACCTGGGTGCAGTCTGTTCCGTACATGGATCGCCTCGACTACATGTCGATGATGTGTAACGAGCATGCCTATTGCATGGCTATTGAAAGAATGCTCGGCATTGAGGTGCCGATTCGCGCCCAGTACATTCGCGTCATGTACGACGAAATAACCCGCATCCTCAACCACCTGTTGTGGATAGGCGCGCACGGGCTCGATGTCGGGGCGATGACCATGGTGCTCTACGCCTTCCGTGAGCGTGAGGATCTGGTCGACTGCTATGAAGCCGTTTCCGGCGCCCGCATGCACGCGGCGTATTACCGACCGGGCGGCGTTTACCGCGACCTGCCGGACAGCATGCCGCAGTACCGCGAGTCAAAATGGAAGAGCGCGGCCGAGGTCAGAAAAATCAACGAAGTGCGTAGCGGTTCTTTGCTTGACTTCCTTGAGGACTTCGTCAAACGTTTTCCAAAAATTCTCGACGAATACGAAACACTGCTCACCGACAATCGCATCTGGAAACAACGCCTGGTCAATGTCGGCATCGTTTCTCCCGAGCGTGCCATGCAACTGGGCTTTACCGGACCGATGCTGCGCGGCTCGGGCATCGCTTGGGACCTGCGCAAGAAGCAGCCCTATGAAGTCTATGACCGTCTCGATTTCGATATCCCGGTCGGCGTCACCGGCGACTGTTATGACCGTTATCTTGTTCGCGTCGAGGAAATGCGCCAGTCCAATCGCATCATCCAGCAATGTATCGACTGGCTGCGTGTCAATCCGGGTCCGGTCATTACCGACAACTACAAGGTTGCGTCGCCGCCGCGTGCGAACATGAAGTCGAACATGGAGGAGTTGATCCATCACTTCAAGTTGTGCACCGAGGGTATGCACGTGCCTGAAGGCCAGGTTTACTCGGCCGTTGAGCACCCCAAGGGCGAGTTTGGTATTTATGCGATTTCGGATGGCGCCAACAAGCCGTACCGCCTGAAGATCCGCTCGCCGGGTTACGTCCACCTGTCGGCCATGGATGAACTGACGCGTGGCCACATGATCGCCGACGTGGTAACGATGGTCGGCACAATCGACATTGTTTTTGGCGAGATTGACCGCTAATGCTGACTACAGAATCCCTTAAGAAAATCGATCGCGAGATTGCCAAGTACCCGCCTGAGCAGAAACAGTCGGCTGTCATGGCGGCTCTGGCGATTGCCCAGGAAGAACAGGGCTGGCTGTCCTCCGAGGCGATCGAGTTTGTCGCCAACCATCTTGGCATGGCACCGATGGCGGCCTACGAGGTAGCCAGCTTCTACAATATGTACGACCTGAAGCCGGTTGGTAAGTACAAGTTGACGGTGTGTACCAACCTGCCGTGCATGCTCTCTGGCGGCGTTGATGCCGGCGAGTATCTCAAGCAGAAACTGGGCATTGGTTTCAACGAGACGACTCCCGATGGCCGCATCACGCTCAAGGAGGGCGAGTGCATGGGTGCCTGCGGTGACGCACCGGTGATGCTGGTCAATAACCGTCGCATGTGCAGCACCATGCTACCGGAGCAAATCGACAAACTGCTGGCGGAGTTCGAATAATGGCGATCCTCGGTGCACTCAACCCGATGCTCACCGTCGGACTTAACGGCGACAAGGCCTGGCGACTGGACGACTACGTCAAGCGCGATGGTTATTCGGCGCTGAAGAAGATTCTAGCCGGGAAAATGCCGCAGGATCAGGTGATCAACGAGGTCAAGAAGTCCGTCTTGCGGGGTCGCGGCGGCGCCGGCTTCCCGACCGGCCTGAAGTGGAGCTTCATGCCACGCGCCTTTTCGGGCGACAAGTACCTTGTCTGCAATTCCGACGAAGGTGAGCCGGGAACTTTCAAGGATCGCGACATCCTGCTCTTCAACCCGCATTCGGTTATCGAAGGGATGATCATCGCCGCCTATGCCATGGGCGCCGCGCGTGGTTATAACTATATTCACGGTGAGGTCTGGGAGGTCTACACCCGCTTTGAAGAGGCGCTGGACGAAGCGCTGGCGGCGGGGCTGCTCGGCAAGAACATCCTTGGTTCCGGCTTCGATTTCGAGCTTTTTGCCCATCACGGTTACGGCGCCTACATTTGCGGCGAAGAAACCGCGCTGCTTGAGTCGATTGAAGGCAAAAAGGGCCAGCCGCGCTTCAAACCGCCGTTTCCGGCCAGCTTCGGCCTTTACGGCAAGCCGACAACGATCAACAACACCGAGACTTTCGCTGCCATCCCGCTGATTATGAACCTTGGCGGCGAGGCCTACCTCGAATCGGGCAAGGCCAACAACGGTGGCACCAAGCTCTTTTCGGTTTCGGGACATGTCAACCGGCCGGGTAACTACGAAATTCCGCTCGGTACGCCTTTTCCGATCTTGCTCGAAATGGCCGGTGGTATGCGCGGCGGGCGCGAGCTCAAGGGCTGTATCCCCGGCGGTTCGTCGTCGCCGGTCGTGCCGGCCAGCATCATGATGGATTGCACGATGGACTACGATTCGATCAGCAAGGCGGGTTCGATGCTCGGTTCCGGTGCGGTCATTGTCATGGACGAAACGACCTGCATGGTAAAGGCGCTTGAACGCCTTTCCTTCTTTTACTACGAAGAGTCCTGCGGACAATGTACGCCGTGCCGCGAGGGCACCAACTGGTTGTACAGGATTGTCCATCGCATCGAGAACGGGCAGGGACGTGCGGACGATCTGGATCTGCTCGGCAGCGTCACCACCAACATCATGGGGCGTACCATTTGCGCACTCGGCGATGCTGCATCAATGCCCGTGCAGAGCTTTGTCAAGCATTTTCGCGACGAATTCGCTTACCACATTGAACACAAGAAGTGCCTGGTTCCGCCCGATATTCAGCGCGCGGGTAGTGGCTTCTTCAAGGCAACGGTCTAAGGCGGCGATATGCTAGACATTGAAATCGACGGAAAACAGGCGCAGGTGCCAGCAGGCAGCACTATCATGGATGCCGCCCAACTCGTTGGCGCGTACATTCCTCATTTCTGTTATCACAAGAAACTCTCGATTGCCGCCAACTGCCGGATGTGTCTGGTGCAGGTCGAAAAAGCGCCCAAGCCGATGCCCGCGTGTGCGACGCCGGTCACTAGCGGCATGAAGGTGTTTACCCATTCCGAGCTTGCCGTCACCGCCCAGAAGGGCGTTATGGAGTTTCTGCTAATCAACCACCCACTTGATTGCCCGATCTGCGACCAGGGGGGTGAGTGTCAGTTGCAGGATCTGGCGGTCGGTTACGGCGGCAGCGCGTCGCGCTACCAAGAAGCCAAACGCGTGGTTTTCCACAAGGACGTTGGCCCGCTGGTTTCGATGCAGGAAATGTCGCGTTGCATCCATTGCACGCGCTGTGTTCGTTTTGGCCAGGAAATTGCCGGCGTCATGGAACTCGGCATGGCCAACCGCAATATGCATTCGGAGATTCAAACCTTTGTTGGGCGCACGGTCGACTCCGAGCTTTCCGGCAATATGATCGATCTGTGTCCGGTCGGCGCGCTCACCTCCAAGCCCTTCCGTTATTCCGCACGCAGTTGGGAGCTGTCGCGGCGCAAGTCGATCAGCCCGCACGACAGCCTTGGTTCGAACCTGACTGTGCAGGTCAAGGACAATCGTGTTATGCGCGTTCTGCCGCGCGAGAATGAAGAAATCAACGAGTGCTGGATATCTGACAAGGACCGCTTTTCCTACGCAGGACTCAATTCAGCCGAGCGTCTGCAAAAGCCGATGATCCGGGTTGACGGCGCACTGCGTGAAGTCGACTGGAATGTCGCGCTGGACTACGTTGCGCATGCACTCAAGGACATTACCAAAACGCACGGTGGCGAAGCCATCGCTGCGCTGGGTTCAGCGCACTCCACCCTTGAAGAACTTCACCTGCTGCAGAAACTGACTCGCGGTCTGGGCTCAGGCAGTGTTGATTTTCGTCCGCGTCGCCGCGATTTTTCGGCTGATGGCAAGTTGGCCGGAACACCCTGGCTAGGGCTCAAGCTCGCGCAGATTGGGCAGCTTGACGCCGCGCTAGTGGTTGGCAGTTTCCTGCGCAAGGATCATCCGCTGTTTGCCCAGCGCCTGCGCCAGTTGGCCAGGAAATCGGGCAAGGTCAGCCTGATCTCGGTCACTGGCGATGATCCGTTGATCAGTCTGCATGCCCAGCTTACGGTTTCACCAGAGGAGTTGACGCGGGCCCTGGCCGCTGTCGTCAAAGCCGCGGCGCAGTTGACGAATACAGCGCTTCCGGCCGGCCTGGAATCAATTGAGCCTTGTGCAACAAGCCAGTTGATCGCACAGAGCTTGCTGGCTGGCGAACAACGCGCCATCTTCCTCGGCAACGTTGCCGAGCAAAGCGCACAGGCTGCCCAGTTGCATGCTTTGGCAGCAGAACTGGCCAGGCTGACCGGCGCCAGTTTCGGCTTCATCGGCGAAGCGGCAAACAGCGTCGGCGGCTATGTCGCCAAGGCCTTGCCGACAGCGCTCAACGCCTACGAAATGTTCGCTCAGCCGCGCCAAGCCTATGTCCTGCTTGGCGTCGAACCTGAACTGGATTGCTATAACCCGCAACAGGCCGTGGCCGCGCTCAAACAGGCCGCGCTCGTCGTCATGCTGACGCCATTCAAGCCCAATGCCGCGCTTGATTATGCTGACGTGCTGTTGCCGACAACGCCCTTCACCGAAACCTCGGGAAGCTTCGTCAACTGCGAAGGTCGGGTACAAAGTTTCAACGGTGTGGCGCGCCCGCTTGGTGACGCCCGTCCGGGCTGGAAGGTGCTGCGTGTGTTGGGTAATGTCCTGGCCATTGACGGATTTGATTACGATTCCAGCGAACAGGTCCGTGACGAAATACTTGCCCCGGATAGTCTCTTTGTCGACGGTCTAGATAACGGCATCAACGGTCTGTCGTTTTCACTTGGCGCTGTGACTGCCGGCCTGCAGCGCATTGCCGAAGTGCCGATTTACTTTGCCGATCCGTTGGTGCGGCACAGCGACGCGCTGCAGCAGACGCGAGACGCCGCGGCACCGACCGCGCGCATGTGCGCGGCAACCCTGGCGCAGACGGGTATCACCGATGGTGCCCAGGTTCGCGTCAGGCAGGGGCAGGCTGAAGCATTGCTGACCGCCAGGGCAGATGAGTCCGTACCGCCTGCTTGTGTCCGCGTTGCGGCAGCACACGCATCGACGGCAACGCTCGGTGACATGTTCGGTGCGATTAACGTGGAGCGTGCATGATGGTCGAGACGCTGCAGCAACTGTTGCCGGGTTTCCTGATTCCGTATTTCAATGCGCTGATGCAATTGGGTCACAATTTCTTTGGCGCACTCTGGCCGGATATCCTGACTGTCGTGTGGACGGTGATCAAGGTCATGCTGATCATTGCCCCGCTGCTTTTGGTTGTCGCCTACGTGACCTTCTGGGAGCGCAAGGTTATCGGCTGGATGCAGGTGCGCATTGGTCCGAATCGCGTCGGTCCGTGGGGGCTGATTCAGCCGATTGCCGATGGTCTGAAGCTGATGCTCAAGGAGGTCGTGATACCGGCCGGCGCCGACAAGTCGGTCTTCCTGCTGGCGCCGGTCTTTGCCTTTGCCCCGGCGCTGGTCGCCTGGGCCGTTATCCCGTTCAACGATGTGCTGGTTGTCGCCAACGTCAATGCCAGCCTGCTCTATGTCATGGGCGTAACCTCGATCGGGGTTTACGGAATCATGCTTGCCGGTTGGGCGTCCAATTCCAAGTATGCGTTTCTCGGTGGCATGCGTTCTGCTGCGCAGCTCATTTCATATGAAGTTGCAATGGGCCTGGCGCTGGTTGTCGTGCTGATGGTTTCAAACAGTCTCAATCTCGGCGACATCGTCAAAAGCCAGGGCCAGGGTCGCTTTGCCGAGATGGGCCTCTCCTTCCTGTCGTGGAACTGGTTGTCGCTGTTGCCGATGTTCGGGGTTTACGTGGTTTCCTGCGTCGCTGAAACCAATCGCGCACCGTTTGATATGGCCGAAGGCGAATCCGAAATCGTCGGCTACCACGTCGAATATTCGGGGATGGCCTTTGCCGTCTTCCAGTTGGCGGAATACTCAGCCATGCTGATGTGCTCGACATTGATTTCGCTGCTGTTTCTCGGTGGCTGGCTGTCGCCGGTGAGATTTTTGCCGGACAGCATTTTCTGGTTGTTCGCAAAAATAGCCGCATTCGTATTTTTCTTCTTCTGGATTCGCGCTACTTTCCCGCGTTATCGCTACGACCAGATTATGCGGCTGGGCTGGAAGGTTTTCATCCCTCTTTGTCTGGTCTGGCTGGTCATTGTCGGTTGCTGGATGATGTCGCCGTGGAACATCTGGAAGTGAGAGGCTAGTCATGGGTTCGATGAAGAATGTTTTCAACAGCCTCCTGCTCAGGGAGCTGTTCAAGGGAATGTCGGTGACCGGACGTTATATGTTCGCGCGCAAGATCACCGTTCAGTATCCCGAGGAAAAGACGCCACAGAGCTTCCGGTTTCGCGGCTTGCATGCCTTGCGTCGCTATCCGAATGGCGAGGAACGCTGCATTGCCTGCAAGCTCTGTGAGGCCGTTTGCCCAGCGCTGGCCATCGTCATCGAATCCGCTGAACGCGATGACGGTTCGCGGCGCACGACGCGCTACGACATTGATCTGAGCAAGTGCATCTTCTGCGGCTTTTGTGAAGAAGCCTGTCCCGTTGATGCGATCGTCGAGACCCGGGTTTTCGAGTACCACGGTGAAAAGCGTGGCGATCTTTACTTTACCAAGCCGATGTTGCTGGCCAACGGCGATCGTTATGAAAATGAGATCGCCGAAGATCGCCAACTTGACGCGAAATACCGCTAACAGGCGCCGACACGATGGAATTCAAGACCTTCGTTTTTTATTTTCTTTCCACCATTTTGGTGTACGCCAGTTTGCGGGTTGTAACCTTGCGCAATCCAGTTCATGCGGCACTGCATCTCATTCTTGCTTTTTTCAGTGCGAGCGGCGTGTGGATCCTGTTGCAGGCTGAGTTTCTCGCTATTGCACTGGTGCTCGTCTACGTCGGTGCGGTGATGGTTTTGTTTCTGTTCGTCGTCATGATGCTCGATATCAACATCGATCGTCTGCGCGAAGGCTTCTGGAGTTACCTGCCCTTGGGCTCAATCATCGCATTGTTAATGCTTGCCGAAATGAGCCTGGTGCTTGGCGGCAGCTATTACGATCTGTTCGAGAGCAACGTCCCGCAGGCTGAGTCGGGTTACAGCAATGTCAAGGCGGTTGGCCGTCTGTTATTTACCGACTACGTTTATCCATTCGAACTGGCCTCGGTTATCCTGCTGGTCGGCATTGTCGCGGCAGCGGCGCTGACCCTTCGTGGCAAGCGCAAGACCAAATCGGTCAGTCCGGGACAGCAGGTGTTTGTCAAGGCGAAAGACCGCGTACGCGTACTGAAAATGCCTGCCGAGCAGCGTGACTAAAATCAGTGGATTGTGAATATTAAGAACACGACGTGGCGGCGCCTGTCGCTGCATTTGCAGAAAGAACCAGGGAGGCATCTTGCTTACACTGTCCCATTTTTTGATACTAGGCGCGATTCTTTTTGCGATCAGCATCGTCGGAATTTTCCTTAACCGGAAGAATCTGATCATCATTTTGATGTCGATTGAGCTGATGCTGCTTGCGGTGAACATGAACTTCATCGCTTTTTCGCATTACATGCAGGATTTGGCTGGACAGGTTTTCGTCTTCTTCATTCTGACCGTTGCTGCTGCCGAATCGGCGATTGGTCTGGCGATTCTCGTCGTGCTCTTCCGTAACTTGAAGACCATCCACGTGGATGATCTGGACAGCCTGAAGGGTTGAACATGGATATGCATTCGCTCTACCTTCTGGTTCCCCTGGCCCCCTTGGTTGGGGCGGCTATCGCCGGCCTTTTCTGCCGCGTGATCCCGCGCTGGATGGCGCACACCGCCGCCATTTCAGGCGTGGCGATTGCCTTTGTCGCGTCGCTGTTCATCTTCCTCAGTGTGCGTGCCGGGCACACCTTTAACGGCCCGGTATACCAGTGGCTGAGTTCGGGTGACTACACCTTTGAAGTCGGTTTCCTGATTGATCAACTGACGGTCACCATGATGCTGGTCGTCACCTTCGTCTCGTTGATGGTGCATATCTATACCATCGGTTATATGCAGGACGACCCGGGCTATAACCGCTTTTTCAGCTACATCGCCTTGTTCACCTTCTCTATGCTGATGCTGGTGATGAGTAACAACTTCATGCAGCTGTTCTTCGGCTGGGAAGCCGTCGGCCTGGTTTCCTACCTGCTGATCGGCTTCTGGTACACCCGGCCGACGGCGATCCTCGCCAACATGAAGGCTTTTCTGGTCAACCGGGTCGGTGACTTCGGTTTCATCCTCGGTATCGGCCTGGTGCTAGCCAACTTCGGATCGCTTGACTACAAGACGGTGTTTGACAATGCCCCGTCGCTGGCCGATGCAACGATCACGCTCTACGCCGGCTGCGCGGGGGGAACCGTTTCGCTGATGAGCGCCACCTGCATTCTGCTGTTCATCGGCGCCATGGGCAAGTCGGCACAGGTTCCGCTGCATGTCTGGCTGCCTGATTCGATGGAAGGCCCGACGCCGATTTCCGCGCTGATCCACGCGGCGACCATGGTCACCGCCGGTATCTTCATGGTCGCGCGCATGTCGCCGCTGTTCGAACTGTCCGATACGGCACTCTCCTTCGTCATCATCATCGGCTCGATCACCGCGCTGTTCATGGGTTTTCTCGGCATCATCCAGAACGACATCAAGCGCGTGGTGGCCTACTCGACACTCTCGCAACTCGGCTACATGACTGTTGCACTGGGCGTCTCGGCCTATTCGGTGGCGATTTTCCACCTGATGACCCACGCCTTCTTCAAAGCGCTGCTGTTCCTCGGCGCCGGCTCGGTGATCATCGGCATGCACCATGACCAGGACATCCGCAACATGGGCGGCCTGCGTAAATACATGCCGATTACCTGGTTGACCTCGCTGATCGGCTCACTGGCGCTGATCGGAACTCCCTTCTTCGCCGGGTTCTACTCAAAAGACTCGATCATCGAAGCGGTCTCGCTGTCGCACATCGCCGGTTCCGGGTTCGCCTACTTTGCGGTGATGGCCGGCGTCTTCATCACCGCCTTCTATTCATTCCGCATGTATTTCCTGGTCTTCCATGGCGAGGAGCGTTTCGGCAAGGCGCATGAGGATCATGCCGATGGTGACCTTGACGAGGAAGAAGTCTCGCCCGATCATCATCACGGCCTTGCGCCGGGTCAAAAACCGCACGAAACCCCGTGGGTCGTAACCCTGCCGCTCGTTCTGCTGGCCATTCCGTCGGTGATGATCGGTTACCTGACCATTGAGCCGATGCTTTACGGCAATTTCTTCAAGGATGCTATTTTCATCAACGCCGAAGCGCATCCGGTGATGGAGGAACTGGCGCATGAATTCCACGGCGCTTTTGCCATGACCATCCACGCTCTCAGTTCGCCGGTGTTCTGGCTGGCTTTTTCCGGCGTCGCCTTGTCGTGGTTCTTCTACCTGAAGCGTCCGACGATCCCGGTGGCGATCAAGGCGGCATGCGGCCCGATCTATGCCGTTCTCGAAAATAAATACTACTTCGACAAGTTCAACGAGGTGGTCTTTGCCGGTGGTGCACGCTTGCTCGGCAAGGGTTTGTGGAAGGGTGGCGATGAAGGCGTGATCGACGGCCTGTTCGTTGGTGGCACTGTGCGCGGGGTTGGCCTGGTCGCGATGATGGTGCGCCTCTTCCAGTCGGGACACATTTACCACTATGCCTTCACAATGATCTTTGGTGTTTGCGCGCTGCTTTCATTCTGGCTCTTGCGCGCCTGAACTGTATTAAGAGACTGGGAACGATATGTCAGGTACACCGCTTCTCTCCTACGCCATCTGGGTTCCGATTGTCGCTGGCTTTTTCGTGCTGGCTACCGGATCGGATCGCAATGCCCCCTTGGCGCGAATGCTCGCCCTGCTCGGTTCGGTTGCCGGCTTGCTGGTCACCATTCCGCTGTACACCGGTTTTGACATGACGACGCCGGACATGCAGTTCGTCGAGCTGTCGGAGTGGATTCCAGGCTACAACATCAATTACAACCTGGGCGTCGACGGCATTTCGATGCTATTCGTGATACTCAACAGCTTCATCACGGTCATTGTCGTGCTCGCCGGATGGCAGGTCATCACCACCAAGATTGCCCAGTACAACGCCGCTTTCCTGATCATGTCGGGCCTGCTCAACGGCATTTTCACCTCGCTCGACGGCATGCTGTTTTACATCTTTTTCGAGGCATCGCTGATTCCGCTCTATCTGATCATCGGTGTCTGGGGCGGGCCGAGGCGTGTTCATGCCGCGTTCAAGTTTTTCCTCTTTACGCTGATGGGCTCGCTGCTGTTCCTGATTTCGCTGATCTATCTTTATATCCAGTCGGGCGGCAGCTTCTCGATTCTCTTATGGCATAAGATGACAATCGCGATGGTTCCGCAGATGTGGATATTCTTCGCCTTCCTTGTCGCTTTCGCCGTCAAGGTGCCGATGTGGCCGGTGCATACCTGGCTGCCGGATGCCCACGTCGAAGCGCCGACCGGCGGCTCGATCGTGCTGGCGGCGATCGCGCTGAAACTCGGGGCCTACGGTTTCCTGCGTTTTTCGCTTCCGATCCTGCCCGATGCCTCACACGAACTTTCCGGGTTGATCGTTGGCCTATCGCTGATCGCCATCGTCTATATCGGCTTGGTTGCGCTGGTTCAGGAAGACATGAAAAAACTGGTCGCCTACTCGTCGATCGCGCACATGGGCTTTGTCACGCTCGGCTTCTTCATGTTCAGCGCACTTGGCCTTGAAGGCGCGCTGGTACAGATGGTCTCGCATGGCTTCATTGCTGGCGCCATGTTCTACTGCATTGGTGTGATGTATGACCGTGTTCATTCACGCAAGATTATCGATTATGGCGGCGTGGTCAATACCATGCCCAAGTTCGCCGCCTTTTTCATGCTGTTCGCCATGGCCAACGCCGGCCTGCCGGCGACCTCGGGTTTCGTCGGTGAATTCATGGTCATTCTGGCGGCGGTCAAGTTCAACTTCTGGGTCGCCTTCGCGGCGGCGACGACGATGATCGTTGGTGCTGCTTATACGCTCTGGATGTACAAGCGCGTGGTCTTCGGCACGGTCGCCAATCACCATGTAGCCGAGCTTTCCGACATCAATGCCCGCGAATTCCTGGTCCTGGCGCTGCTCGCCCTTGGCGCGCTGGGCATGGGCCTCTACCCGCTACCTTTCACTGAAGTCATGCACAGTTCGGTCACTGAGCTGCTGCGTCACATCGCCGTAAGCAAGATCCTATAATTGGTATCCGCTATGACGCTTGCCGAAATGCAATTTGTACCGCCTGATCTTCGCCTTGCCAGTGCGGAGATTTTCATGTTGGCGATGGCCTGTCTGATCATGATCGTTGACCTCTTCGTCAAGGACAAGAAGCGCACGCTGACCTTCGTGCTGACGCAACTGACGCTGGTCGGGGCAGCGGTGGCCACGGCGCTGACGAGTACCGGGCAGATCCTCTACACCTTCAACAATATGTTCGTCGGCGATCTGATGGGCGATCTGCTGAAACTCCTGCTCTACCTCACCGTGATCGTCGTTCTCTTCTATTCGCGCGGCTACATTCAGGCGCGTCCGGCGATGGCCAAGAGCGAGTTTTACACGCTGACCCTGTTCGCGACGCTGGGCATGATGGTCATGATTTCGGCCAATCACTTCCTGACCGTCTATATCGGTATTGAGTTGCTGTCGTTGTCGCTCTACGCCATGGTCGCGCTTAACCGCGATTCGGTAGCCTCGACCGAAGCGGCGATGAAATACTTTGTTCTTGGCGCGCTGGCCTCCGGCCTGCTGCTCTACGGCATGTCGATGATCTACGGCGCGACGGGTACGCTGGAGATCTCGGCCGTTGCCGAGCGCCTGATCAGCGGCCAGGCCAACAAGACCATTCTCGGCTTTGGCATCGTTTTCCTGGTTTCCGGAATTGCCTTCAAGCTCGGTGTTGTTCCCTTCCACATGTGGATTCCGGACGTCTATCATGGCGCTCCGACGGCGGTGACCTTGTTCATCGCCAGCGCGCCGAAGCTTGCTGCGTTTGCCATCGTCATTCGCATGCTGGTCAGCGGTCTATTCGTGGCTTGGCAAGACTGGCAGGCGATGCTACTCATTCTCTCGGTTCTGTCGATGGCCGTCGGCAACTTTGCTGCCATTGCGCAAACCAATCTCAAGCGTATGCTTGCCTATTCGGCGATCTCGCACATGGGTTTCATGCTGCTTGGTATCGTCACCGGCATCGTCGGCGGCAATGCGAGCTACGCGCTCAACGCCTATAGTTCGTCGATGTTCTACGTCATTACCTATGTGCTGACCAGCGCCGGAACCTTCGGCATGATCCTGCTGCTCGCCTGGGCCGGCTTCGAGTCGGACGAAATCAGCGACTTCGCCGGTCTGAACAAACGCAGCCCGTGGTTCGCCGCGCTGATGATGATGATGATGTTTTCGATGGCCGGTGTGCCGTTCTTTGTTGGCTTCTTCGCCAAATTCTCGGTGCTGACGGCTGTCGTCGCCGCCGGTAATCTGTGCTTGGCCATCGCCGCCGTCTTTTTCTCGCTGGTCGGCGCCTATTACTACCTGCGTGTGGTCAAGGTCATGTACTTTGAACCTCCGCCGGCCAACGCCGCGTGTATCGAAGCGCCGATGGACGTCAAGATACTGATCTCGGTCAACGGTCTGGCAGTCGCCGCGCTCGGGATCTTTCCGCAGACGCTGATGTCGCTGTGCGCGGTGTCGCTGTTGCGTTCGCTGTAATTTACGCACCTTGTTGCGCTGAACGCCCCGCTGGCCGGGGCGTTTTCATCAGGGCCTGAGAATGAAAAACCAGCATGAGCATGTCCATCTGCATGAGATTGAAATTGACAGCACGCAGGTCTTTCACGGCAAACTGCTCGACGTTCGCCTTGACCGTGTGCGCCTGCCGGATGGGCACGAAAGCACCCGCGAGTACGTCATTCACCAAGGGGCGGTGGTCATCATTGCGTTACTCGATAGCGGCGAATTGATCTTCGAAAGGCAGTTCCGCTACCCACTGCAGCAAGCCTTTCTTGAACTGCCAGCTGGCAAGATCGAACCGGGTGAAGAGGTTCTCCTGACTGCTACACGCGAATTGCTCGAGGAGACCGGGCATAGCGCGACTGAGTGGCGCTACCTGGGCGTGATGCACCCCTGCATTGGCTATTCCAATGAGCGCATCGAGATATTTCTCGCGCGCGGACTGCAACGCGAATCAGGCCAGCAACTCGATCACGGTGAGTTTCTTGACGTACTGAACCTGAGCCTCGACGCTGCCTTGCAGGCGATTCGTGATGGAAAAATTACCGACGGCAAGACTATCTGCGCGCTGTTCTGGGCAGAAAAAGTCTTGCGTTGCGGGTGGTAAGTGGGGCGCTTCAGGCGAAGCCGCGCAGGCGGTTAAGCACCATCGGAACTACCCCGAAGGCGATGCCGCCAATGCCGATCAGGACGGTAACCAGGTCGAAAGTCGGGATGCTGTACCCGGCTACGAAGACCAGAAAGGTGGCACTCGACGCAGGCCACAATAATAACAACAAGAAAGGCACAGGCCCGCGACAGGCTTCGGCACGGAAATGCCAGGCACAGGCGTAGCCGGTCAGCCCGTAATAAAACGCCACCTGAAAGCCAATGGCATTAACCGAGTCCTTGATGATCAGGTTGATGCTCGGGAAGTACGACGAGAAAAAGAGCAGCACCAAGCCGAAGCCGACGATCACGGCGGTAGCCACCCAGGGCGTGCGCCAGGACTTGTGCAGGATCGCGTAGCGGGGGTGCAGGGCGCCATCGCGCCCCTTGGCGTACATGGTTCGGGTGAATTGGAGAATCGAGGTTTCCAGAGTGCCGACCGAGCTGAGCATGACGGCGATCACCGCCAGATAACTCCAGGGCCGGGGAAAGAGCTTGTCGGCCAGTGCGAAAACCACGTTGGTGCTTGACTGCTCGACCTCGGCGTCGCTCAGCACAAACAGCACCGCCAGCGCGAAAGTCATGAATAGCAGGAGTACGATGATCATCGCCGCCACCGCGCCGCGTCCTGGGGCACTGGAGGCGTCACGGGTCTCCTCGTTCAGGTTGAGGGTTACGTCCCAGCCCCAAAAGAAAAACAGCGCGGTCAGGGCGCCGGTGGCGAACAAAGTCGGCGTGAACTCGCCGGGGGAAAACCAACGCCACGAGAAGTCATGAACTGGATTTTTGCCGAACTGGATCAGGGCGGCGATGATCACCACCACCAGTACGCCGACCTCAATGCCGGTCATCAGCACCTGGGTGTAACTGGTGGGCTTGATACCCTTGACGATGACCGCGCCGACCAGTACTAGCCAAACCGCAGCTACCAGCGCCACCTTGTCCGGGTCAGTGGCCAGATTGGGGTCGATCAGGATCAGGGTGGCCGTCGCCGCCGGGATGGTACCCGACACCATGAATACCGCTGATGCGACCAGCAAGGCCCAGCCGGCGAAGAAGCCCAGTACCGGATGAAAAACCTGTCCGACCCAGGCATAGGACGCCCCGGCATTGGTGATCACCCGGTTCAGATGCATGAAGGACAAGGTGATGCCAAACATGATCAACCCGCAATAGAGCAAACTGGCCGCAGAGAGCGTGCCGACGGCGGCGATCAGTGTTGCCGTGGTTGCTGCGACGCTAAAGGCCGGCGCCGTTCCGGCAACCCCCATGACGATCGATTCGGCTAGCCCCAGCGCACCTTTTTCCAGTTGCGTGTTTTGCGTCACATTGCTCTCCCTGTATTGGCGACAACCCACCCGCCTATCGGCGGCTGCGGTTGAAGATTAACCCAAGGAGATAAAAGTTGTCCATCACGTCGCCGAACCGGCAGGGTGATGTCACGAATGCCAAAGGCCGATCGCTTCAGGTCGTGCTCACTATCATTGCGGGGGCCGGAAATTCAGATAAGGACTACGTCTGAGACGTTGACGACGATTCGGAGGTTTGCTCCATAGCAGATCAATTTTTGCACCCCGCGACTGACCTCTGCGACCAGGAAACAGTTTTCCAATGCCTCACCTTTGCGTCTGGCCCGATTCTTAAACTCTTGAAAGACCTGTTTGTTCAGGCGGACAATTCGTCCCACGTATTGGTGTAGTTTCTTTTTCATCCTGTGCTCCTGGAATGGTAGCAACGGGCTCGTTTCGCATGCCTGACAAAGCCCTGAAGGAAATATGTGTTGGGGAATAAGGTATCGAAAGAGTTTTCGAGATGAAGCGCTTTTGAGTCTAGGTGGAGCTCACTTTGGCGTCTGTTGAGCTTGTGTAAGCGTTCTGTAACCGCACGTTGCCGAGCGGTTGGACGAAAAAGCCGAGGGAAGTTCAGTACGCTAGCTGCACAAAAGAAAAAGGACTCAGTGATTGGCTGAGTCCCTTGGTATTACTGGTCGGGGCGAAGTGATTCGAACACTCGACCCCTTGCACCCCATGCAAGTGCGCTACCAGGCTGCGCTACGCCCCGACAGCGCGGGATTATAACTCATGTGCTGCCGGTTTGGCTCAGATTCGGAGCATTTCTGCGATGTTTAGCAGTTCGCCGCGCAGCAACTCAGGGGTTAGCGCTGACGGCTTGGCATCGGCAATTGCGTCGTCCAGACGATTACGCGCGCCACTGATGGTAAAGCCCTGGCTGTAGAGTAGCTCACGGATACGACGCACTAGCAGCACTTCATGATGTTGGTAATAGCGCCGGTTGCCGCGACGCTTGACTGGCTTGAGCTGGGTGAATTCCTGTTCCCAATAGCGAAGGACGTGAGGTTTGACGCCACACAGTTCGCTGACCTCGCCGATGGTGAAGTAGCGCTTGGCCGGAATGGGTGGCAAAGGCTCCTTGGCGGTATCTTTAAGACTGGGTTCCATTGTAGGAGAGCTCCACTTCACCCTTCAGTTTCTGGCTGGCATGAAAAGTCACGACACGCCGTGCGGTGATCGGAATTTCCTCTCCGGTTTTCGGATTGCGTCCCGGACGCTGTGGCTTGTCACGCAACTGGAAATTGCCAAATCCGGAGAGCTTTACGCCGTCGCCGCGCTCAAGCGCGTTACGGATCTCTTCGAAGAAGGCTTCGACCATGTCCTTGGCCTCGCGTTTGTTGAGGCCGACTTTTTCAAACAGTAAATCTGCAAGTTCTGCTTTGGTAAGCGTCATGTTTTTCCCCTGTCAGACGCGAAGCTGAGCCGCGAAGGTCTGCTGCAAATAATGGATCAATTGTTGCACTGCGGCATCGACTTCCACGTCCTGCAAAGTTTTTTGAGTATCTTGCATAACTATACGGAATGCAAGACTTTTTTCCCCTGGGGTGATGCCTTTTCCGGTGTATACATCGAATAGTCGTATGTCCTGAATGATGGCTGGCCGATTGGCAGTCATGCCATCAAGGACGTGCTGCAATTCGAGTGCCTGATCAACCACAATGGCCAAGTCGCGGATGGCCGGTGGCTGGCGAGAAACCTCGTTATAGTTCGGCAGTTTTGAAATTTTCACTGCGCTGAGGTCAAGTTCGAAGAGCACCGGCGGCAGTGGAAGATCGTATTTGTGCAGCCATTGCGGATGTAGTTCGCCGACAAAGCCAATGTTCTTCCCGTCAACCATGACGTGCGCGCTACGCCCCGGATGCAGGGCAGGGTGCGTCGCCTTTTCAAAGCGGGCGACTGCCGGCGCGAGCAGCGTTTCGACCTCGCCCTTGATGTCGAAGAAATCGACAGTGCGCGAAACGGTTCCCCACTGTTCGGGAAGGGCGCTGCCGTAGGCCAGACCGGCAAGTTTCCACGGTTGCTTGAAACCGTTGACCGGCGTCCCCGGGGTGTCGCGGAAGAAGCAGCGGCCGGTCTCGAAAACGCGGACGCGATTCTGTTTACGCTTCAGATTGGTGACGACGTTGGCCAGCAGGCCGCCGATCAAGGTCGAGCGCATCACGCTCATCTGGCTGGCGATCGGGTTGGCTAGGCGAATAGGCGCGGCATTGGCCATGAAGTCCGATTCCCATGCCTCTTCGACAAAGGCAAAGTTGACGACTTCCTGGAATCCGCGATCGGCGAGGATCTGGCGAATCCGGCTCAGCGGGCGCGCATCCTCGCCCTGTGGAAGCATGGACAGCGTGGCGCGCGGGGCGGTGGCCGGGATATTGTCGTAGCCGTACAGGCGGGCGATTTCTTCAATCAGGTCTTCTTCGATCTCGATATCGAAGCGATAGCTCGGCGGCGTGACCATCAGGTCATCGCCGTCACGGTTGAAGACCAGATCGAGACGGGCCAGCAATTCACCGATTTGCTCAAGCGAAAAACAAACCCCGAGAACCTTGGCCACCCGCGCCGGACGCAGGCGTATGTGATGTCTTGCGGGCAGCGCGGCGGTGGCTTCGCACAGAGGACCGGCTTGTCCGCCGCAGATTTCAAGGATGAGTCGGGTGGCGCGTTCGAGCGCGCCGCGCGTACCGCCAAAATCAACGCCGCGTTCAAAACGGTGCGAAGCGTCGGACACGAAGCCGTAACGACGGGCGCGACCGGCAATGGCTTTGGGTGCAAAAAAGGCCGATTCGAGGAACATTTCGGTCGTATCGAGACTGATGCCGCTGCCCTTGCCACCCATGATTCCGGCCATTGCCAGCGGGCGCTTGTCGTCGGCGATGAGCAGAACGTCGTCTTCGAGGTCCAGCGTCTGGTCGTTGAGTAGCAGGATCTGTTCGCCTGCACGTGCCATGCGGGCGTGGATAGCGCCATCGAGCGTGCTGTTGTCAAAGGCATGCAACGGCTGACCGAGTTCGAGCATCACGTAGTTGGTGATGTCGACCAGCGCGGATATCGAGCGGATGCCGCTGCGCTCAAGGCGGCGCTTCATCCAGTCAGGGGTCGCGGCTTTGGCGTCGACGCCAGTGACCACACGGCCGCAATAGAGCGGACAGGCTCGCCCGGCGTCGAGGATGATCTGGCGTTGCTTGGTGCTGCCAACCGGAGCTTCTTTAACCACGGGATAGCGTACTGGCGTGTTGGTCAGCGCCGCGACTTCACGCGCCACTCCCGAGAGTGACAGGCAGTCGGCGCGATTCGGCGTGAGTTTGAGCGTCAGTAGACGGTCGTCAAGATCAAGGAAGGCGCGAATATCCTCGCCAACCGGGGCATCGGCGGGTAGCACGAGAAGGCCGGAAGCATCCTCGGCAATACCCAGTTCCTTGGCCGAGCACAGCATCCCTGAGGACTCGACGCCGCGAACCTTGGCGATCTTGATCGTGAAATTGCCGGGCAAGATGGCGCCAGGCAGGGCGCACGGCACCTTGAGGCCGGCGGCGACGTTGGGCGCGCCGCAGACGATCTGCTGCGGCGCGCCACTGCCGGTATCGACGCGGCAGACATTGAGGCGATCGGCGTCCGGGTGCTTGGCCACTTCGAGTACCTGAGCGACGACGACCTTGTCGAAGCTCGGCGCGACGCTTTCCTCTTCCTCGACTTCGAGGCCGGCCATGGTCAGAAGGTGCGAGAACGCGTCGCCCGAAATCGTCGGGTTAACAAAACTGCGAAGCCAGGATTCAGAGAATTTCATGGGTGATCCATCAGACGAACTGGCGCAGGAAGCGCAAGTCGCCATCGAAGAAAAGGCGCAGGTCATTGACCCCGTAACGCAGCATAGTCAGGCGATCCGGGCCCATGCCAAAAGCAAAACCGATGTATTTTTCCGGGTCAATGCCGACGTGGTGCAGCACGTTCGGATGCACCATGCCGCAGCCGGCGATCTCCAGCCAGCGGCCCTTTAGCGGGCCGCTGATGAACGCGACATCGATTTCTGCCGAGGGTTCGGTAAAGGGGAAGAAGGAGGGGCGGAAGCGCACCTGCAAGTCGTCGCTCTCGAAAAAACGGCGCAGGAAATCGGCAACGACGCCCTTGAGGTCGGCAAAGCTCACGCTTTCGCCGATCCACAGCCCTTCAACCTGGTGAAACATCGGCGAGTGGGTCGCGTCGGAGTCGACGCGATAGACGCGTCCCGGAGCGATGATGCGGATTTCCGGCATCGTATCGAGGTGGGCGTACTTCGCCACGTGTTCCTGCATGTAACGCACCTGGATCGGGCTGGTGTGCGTGCGCAGCAGGATGTCCTGCGCGACCTTGCCGTTGTCATCGAGCAGATAGAAGGTGTCGTGCATTGAACGTGCCGGGTGGTCTTCGGGCGTGTTCAAGGCCGTGAAATTCTGGAAGTCGGCCTCGATTTCCGGGCCGTCGGCAACTTCAAAGCCGATCGAGCGGAACAGTGCTTCGATGCGTTCGAGGGTGCGCGTCACCGGGTGCAGACCGCCGCGCGACTCGCTGCGGCCGGGCAGGGTGACATCAAGCGATTCCTCGCCCAGACGGGCTTCCAGGGCGCGGTGGCGGATGGCTTCACGGCGGGCGTTGAGCGCGGCTTCGATGGCTTCCTTGGCGCGGTTGATCAGGGCGCCGGTTGCCTTGCGTTCGTCGGGCGAGAGCTTGGCCATTCCCTTGAGCAGGTCGGTAATCTGACCGCTCTTGCCAAGAAAACGCGCCTTGATTTGCTCAAGCGCATCGGGGTCATCGGTCGCTGCGAACGCAGCAGCAGCGTCTTGTGCTAGTTGATCAAGGTTCTGCATGAATTTTTAACATTTCACCGAAAAAAAAGGAGGCGCGAGCCTCCCTTTTTTAACACTCGTCCAGTTAAACGCCGAGCTGGGCTTTGGCCTGCGTGGCCAGAGCGGCAAATGCCGGCTTGTCGAAAACGGCCAGATCAGCCAGCACTTTGCGGTCGACTTCGATCTGAGCCTTCTTCAGGCCGTTCATGAAGGTGCTGTACTTTAGGCCAAGTTCACGGGCGGCCGCGTTGATACGGGCAATCCACAGCGTGCGGAACTGGCGCTTCCTTTGCCGGCGGTCACGATAGGCGTACTGACCGGCTTTCATCACCGCCTGTTTGGCGATGCGATATACATTTTTGCGACGACCGCGGTAACCCTTGGCCAGTGCAATGATTTTCTTGTGGCGCGCGCGCGCCGTTACACCACGTTTAACTCGGGGCATCTTTAATCTCCTTAAGCGTAAGGCAGCATGGCGCGAACCATGGCCTTGTCGGAGTCATGCACTCCGGTCATACCGCGCAACTGACGCTTGGCTTTGGTGGTTTTCTTGGTCAGGATGTGGCGTTTGAACGCCTGTCCGCGCTTGATACGGCCACTCGCGCTGACCTTGAAGCGCTTTTTGGCGCCACTCTTGGTCTTCATTTTGGGCATTGAATGCTCCTGGTTATAAACATGACGGCAGGTGTCTCCCGGCGGGAGTCCTTTTGACCTGACACCACTTGTGGGTGCTGCAACTACCAACTACTTTTTCTTGTTCGGCGTCAGAATCATCACCATCTGGCGGCCTTCCATCTTGGGCATCTGCTCGACGGCGGCAAACTCCTGGAGATCGGTTCTAATCCGCTCGATCTGGCGCATGCCGATTTCCTGGTGCGCCATCTCGCGGCCACGGAAGCGCAAAGTAACCTTGACCTTGTCCTCTTCCTGCAGAAAGCGCGTCATGTTACGCAACTTGATCTGGTAGTCGTTTTCATCCGTACCGGGCCGGAACTTGACCTCCTTGACCTGAACCTGCTTCTGCTTGAGCTTCTGCTCATGCTGACGCTTCTGTTCCTGGTACTTGAATTTGCCGTAGTCCATGATCCGGCAAACCGGAGGTTGCGCCATCGGTGCAATCTCAACCAGATCAACCCCGGCCTCTTCGGCCAGTTGCAAAGCCTGTCTGACGCTCGTGATGCCGAGTGCCTCACCCTCTTCACCGACCAACCGGATTTCCGGTGCGTTGATCTCTTCGTTTATGCGTTGCGCCTTTTGCAGTGCGATGGTTCCGCTCCTTGTCCTGACAAAAATTAAGCCGTGCCACTTCGCGATACGACTTCATCCTGAAGTCGCTTGATCAGCACCTCGAGCGTCATTTGCCCCAGATCCTGAGCACCGCGTGTACGCACGGCAACCAGATGAGCTGCCATTTCCTTATCACCAACAACGATCTGGTAAGGCAGCTTGTTCAAGCTATGTTCGCGTATTTTATAGGTAATTTTCTCATTGCGCAAATCGCACTCGACTCTCAGGCCCGCGTTGCGTAGCGTTTTTGCAACATGTTCAGCATATTCGGTCTGCTTTTCCGAGATGTTGAGAATGACCGCCTGCACCGGCGCCAGCCAGAGGGGCAGGGCGCCCGACCAGTTTTCGATGAGAATGCCGATAAAACGCTCAAGCGAACCGAGGATCGCCCGGTGCAGCATCACCGGCGTGTGCCGGGCGTTATCAACGCCCACATATTCGGCGCCCAGACGCTGCGGCATCGAAAAGTCGACCTGAACCGTACCGCATTGCCAGGAACGGCCAATGGCGTCCTTGATGTGAAACTCGATTTTCGGGCCGTAAAAAGCGCCCTCGCCCGGCAACTCTTCCCAATCCAGCCCGGATGCCCTGAGCGCTTCGCGCAGTGCGCGCTCGGCCTTGTCCCAGACTTCATCTGAGCCGACACGCTTTTCCGGGCGTAGCGCCAGCTTGACAATGACATCATGAAAACCGAAATCGGCATAGACATCGCGCACCAGGTCGTTGAAGGCGGTGACTTCCGACTGTATCTGTTCCTCGGTGCAGAATATGTGACCGTCATCCTGCGTGAAGCCGCGCACGCGCATGATGCCGTGCAAGGCGCCGGAAGGCTCGTTGCGATGGCAGGAGCCGAATTCGCCATAACGCAGCGGCAGATCGCGGTAACTGCGCAAGCCGGTGTTGAAGATCTGGATGTGGCCCGGACAGTTCATCGGTTTGATCGCGTAGTCGTGTTTTTCCGACTCCGTGGTGAACATATTGTCCTTGTAGTTCTCCCAGTGACCGGACTTTTCCCACAGGGTACGGTCGAGAATCTGCGGACATTTCACTTCCTGATAGCCGTTGTCCTGATAAACGCGGCGCATGTACTGCTCGATCTGCTGCCACATCGCCCAGCCTTTGGGGTGCCAGAAGACCATGCCTGGCGCTTCATCCTGCAGGTGGAAGAGATCAAGATGCTTGCCGAGCCGGCGGTGGTCGCGTTTTTCGGCTTCTTCAAGCATGTGCAGATAAACGTCCTGATCTTCCTTTTTGGCCCAGGCGGTGCCGTAGATGCGTTGCAACTGCTCGTTGCGGTGGTCGCCGCGCCAGTAGGCGCCGGCCACCTTCATCAGTTTAAATATTTTGAGTTTGCCGGTCGACGGGGCGTGCGGACCACGGCAGAGGTCAACGAAATCGCCTTCGCGATAAAGCGAAACCTCCTGGCCTTCCGGAATGGCGGCGATCAGTTCAGCCTTGTAGTGTTCGCCGATTGACTTGAAGAAAGCGGTTGCGTCATCGCGTTTCCAGACTTCGCGGGTGATCGGGAGGTCCTGCTTGGCCAGTTCACCCATGCGTTTTTCAATGGCGGCGAGGTCTTCCGGAGTGAATGGGCGCTTGTAGGCGAAGTCGTAATAAAAACCGTTTTCGACAACTGGCCCGATCGTCACCTGGGCCTCCGGGAACAACTCCTTGACGGCGAAAGCCAGCAAATGAGCGGTCGAGTGGCGAATGATCTCAAGGCCCTCGCCATCCTTATCGGTGATGATGCCAAGTTGCGCATTATTTTCGATCAGGAAAGAGGTGTCGACCAAGCGGCCGTCGACCCTGCCGGCCAGTGCCGCCCGCGCTAGGCCGGCGCCGATGCTTTGCGCCACTTCGGCAACCGTAACCGGCTGCGCGAATTCCCGTTGAGAACCATCTGGCAAAGTGATGACCGGCATAATGCGACCCCAGAAATCAATAAAGCCAGAGGCATGCCCTGGCTTTAATTTTTTGTTGGTAGGCGCGATTGGACTCGAACCAACGACCCCCACCATGTCAAGGTGGTGCTCTAACCAGCTGAGCTACGCGCCTACTGCTGTGCTGCAACAACGAGGCCGCATTGTATAGAACCGGCCTAGGCGAGGCAAGCATTTTTTGCGCCGTGTGTGTCGCGGGTTTTTAGAACTGTCCGGTTCTGTAGCACATGAATTGTCCGCTTTTTCTATTGTGACGAGCGATTTTCCGTGGCGGACGCGGCTGATCGAGTAGTCGATAGTGTGCAACAGCGACCTCAAAGCTCAGAGGTTCGCTGAGCGCCACCACTGGTTGTGGTTTTCGCGTAGATCGCGGGCGCTAAGCATGGGATAAAACACCATGTCCGGACCATTGCCTACGTAGAATCCCTTTTTGATCATGCGGTACGGGAATTCCAGTGAGTGCACTCGATGCACCATCTTGCTGTCTTTGGTGCTTGGCTTCTCGTCGGTTCTTGGTTGCAGAACCATCAAAGCTTCGCGCAAGTGATGAATGTAGGGGTAGGGCAGGTCGTTGGCCTGGCCATTTTCAGGGTCTTTCGCCAATTCATCTAGTTCGAGTTCGACAAAAATGAGTCCCGGGAAACGAATGAACTTTGTCGGGTTGGAGGTGACGCTCTCGTAGAAGGAAACCGGCGCCAGGTTGCTGACGACCAGGCTGTTGACCGGCGCAAGATCCTGGTAGAGATGCAGGCACGACTCTTTTTCTGCCGACAGTTCGCCACGTTCCAGTCCTAGGGTGTGGCCGTAGGCGGTGGACAGGTACAGTTTGCCCAGAGCGCTGATCGGGAGATGTTCCAGTACCCGATAAACGGAAATATAGACCGAATGCTTGGGCGTTCCATCTGCCGCAGGAACGCAGCGCTCAATGGCCGCCTTGATGTCGAAATAATCACTTCGGTAGTTGGGATCAACTTCGAAGAAGATGCACTGCCCCTTGGACTTGTATCCACTACCGGTTGCGTAATATTGCCCGAATTTTTCTGGTGGGAGATTGGAGGCGATCAGTGCTTCTGGAATGAGAGAAAAATACAGATAAACGGTCATGGCAGCGTACCCTTCACACTATTGAGTTTTTAACATCCAAACCGATTGAACAAGCCGCGCCTCGCATTATAGTGCGAGGCTGCGCCAATGTCATTGGGCAAAAATTGCAATAAGCATGCGGCTGGCTAGCGCAATACAGCGACATAAACGCCGGCGATGATGGCGGTTGTGATGACGCCGCTGATGTTGGCGCCCAGGGCTTGTGGCAGGATGATGGCCGACGGGTTGGCGTCGGTGGCCATCTTTTGTACCACCTTGGCCGTGGTCGGCACACAGCTAACGCCGGCGATGCCGATCATCGGGTTGAATTTTCCGCCTGTGGCGAAATACAGGATGTAGCCGCCGATAATCCCGCCCAGTGCTGAAATCAACAATGCCAGCATGCCGAGCAGCAGCAGTTTGAGTACCGTTGGTTCGAGCAGGGTGCTCGCTTCGCACAGTACGCCCAGCGTCAGGCCAAGGAAGAATGTTGAACCATACAGGAAAGTCTCTCCGATCAGGTTGGAGAAGTTCTCCAGGCCGCTTTCGCGCACCGCTACACCGACAAAAAGAGAAAAGAACAGGGGCGCTGCGACCGGGAACAACAGACAGAGCAGGGTGCAGGTGACTACGGCAAAAATGAGTTTCTGTGCGCGACTGATGGTCGGGCCACGGTCATCTGACATATTTATTCCGCGAATTCTTTCCGGGATCAGCCACTTGATGAGGTAGGGGTAGCCGCCATAGGTCAGGCCGAGATAGAGGTAACCAACGACGGTAATCGGCACGAACAGGTGCTTGGCCAGGATCAGTGAGGTGAACAACACCATCGGTCCGTCAGCGCCGCCAATGGTTGCGACGGCTGCGGCTTCCTGCTGGGTGAGGCCGAGGGAAACGGCGATCGGGAACACGGCGATGGTGCCCAACTCGGCAAACAGGGCAATGAACATGCTCTGGAACGGCCGGGCCATGACGTAACCGACATCAAGCAGGACGCCGATGCCCATGAATACGAAACAGGCAATCAGGCCGTTGCTGAAGGTTAGCGTGTAGATCGGTTGCAGCCAGTTGATCTGCATGATGTTGACCAGATCCGTCGGGTCGGACATCAGCGGGTCGACGAACAGCGTGCCGATTTTTCCCCCTTCAAGAAACATTACGCCGGCATTGATCGACGACATGCCAAGACCCATCGGGATCATCAGCAGGGGCTCAAGGACGTTGCGGGAACCGAGATAAATCAGAAGAAAGCCGAGCAGCATCAGAAAGATGCGGCCAATCATGATCTTCGGTTCAGAGGCGATCAGGGTTGCGATGCCCTGGAAGAGGTCGAGAAAACTGATGCTTTCCATTGGATTCAGACCGGTTGGCAGGCGAGTTTAGCCGCCTGCTTATGTTGTTAATACCGAAGAGTGCCCGACTTATTCGATGCTTAGCAGTGCTTGTCCATTCTCGACGCCGTCACCGACGGCAACGAGAACACGCGTTACTTTTCCCGAACGATTGGCGACGACGGGAACCTTCATCTTCATGGCTTCAAGTTCGACGATTCGGTCGCCTTCATTGACGCTTTGTCCCTCTTTGACGTAGATGAGCACCACGACGCCGCCCATCTGGGCGCACTGGTCGCCGGTGCTGGCGACCGCTGGTGCCGGTGCCGTCGTGCTGACCGCCGAAACCGGCGCGCTGGCGGTGTATCTGGGCATGATTTGTGACGCACCATCGGTGAGTTCCTGGACGGCGACGTCGTAATCCTTGCCGTTAACGGAGATTTTGAAGAGTCTTTGCATGGTGAGTTTTCCCTTGTTAGTGTCTTGGCTGATGAGAGTGCTGGGCAATGCGACCTTCATTCGCCCAGGAGCGTTTGCTTTCGCCGATATGCAGAATGCGGTGTGGCCCGTTGAAGACGGCAAGCGCTGCAGAAATCGCAGCGATCACTTCATCGGGGATCACCGCTGTGGCCATTTCAATGGGTTTCTGTGGGGCGACGGCCGGTTTTACCCGGCTGGTGACGAGAACCAGAAGTTTGATCAGGACTGCGACAAACATTGAAACGGCGATGGCAATGCCGTAAATCTGAATTGCTTTGATTGTGGCTAAGCTGAACATGGGGTTCTCCGGGGTTTACATCGGCATGTTGCCGTGCTTCTTGCTTGGGCGCAGTTCGCGTTTGCCCAGAGTTTTGCGCAGCGCGAGCGAAATGGTTGCCCGGGTCTCGCAGGGTTCGATGACGTCGGTGATGTAAAAATTGGATGCCGCTTCGTACGGCGAGGCAAACTCATCACGATATTCCTGGGCCAGTTCAGCGGCGCGGGCGGTGCGATCCTCAGCCGCTTCCAGTTCCTTGCGATAGAGGATTTTTACCGCCGCTTCGGAACCCATGACGGCAATTTCCGCGGTGGGCCAGGCGAACACCATATCAGCACCCAGTTCCTGGCTGCACATGGCAAGGTAGGAGCCGCCGTAGGACTTGCGCAGGATGATGGTGATCTTGGGTGTGGTGCAGGAGGCGTAGGCGTGCAGCATTTTGGCGCCGTGCCGGATGATGCCGCCGCGTTCCTGTTCGACGCCGGGCAGGAAGCCGGGGACATCGACCAAGGTCACCAGGGGGACGTTGAAGACGTTGCAGGTGCGGACAAAGCGCGCCACCTTGTCGGCGGCGTTAAGGTCGAGCGCGCCGGCCATCACCATTGGCTGATTGGCGACAATGCCGACAATGATCCCTGAGAAGCGGGCAAAGCCGACAATGACATTGCGTGCAAAGCTGGCGTGCACTTCAAGAAGTTCGCCGTTGTCCACCAGGCGCCGGATGATTGCCTGCATGTCAAGGGGGTCGGAGGGGTTTTCCGGAATGAGTTCGTTCATCCCCCGGTCTGGTGTTTCATTGATCGGGGCGGAGAGGTCGTGTGGTGGATCTTCGGTGTTGTTCGATGGCAGATAGGACAAGATGTGCTTGACCAGGGCAATGGCGCTATGGTCGTCTTCGGCGATGAAGTGGACGTTGCCGCTGACCGAGGCATGCATTTCAGCGCTGCCGATTTCAGCCATGGTCGTCGTGCGGCCGGTCACCGCCTTGATGACTTCGGGGCCGGTCAGGAACATGTGCGAATTCTTGCGCGTCATGATCACGAAATCCATCAGCGCCGGTGAGTAGGCGGCGCCGCCGGCACAGGGGCCGCAAACAACGGCGATCTGGGGGACGACGCCAGAGAGCAGTACATTGGCGTAAAAAACGTCGCCGTAGCCGGATAGGGCATCGACGCCTTCTTGAATGCGTGCCCCGCCGGAATCCTTGAAGGCGACAACGGGAATGCCGGTCTTGATGGCATAGCGCATGATGCGGGTGATCTTGCGCGCCTGCATCTTGCCCAGGGTGCCGGCCAGTACGCTGAAGTCCTGGCAGTAGGCGGCTATCTGCGCGCTGCCCAGATAGCCCGAGCCGGTAATGACGCCGTCGGCCGGCAGTTCACGCCCTTCCATGCCGAAATACACCGCATGGTGCCGAGCGTGCATGCCTAGTTCCTGAAAGGTTCCTTCGTCAAAGAGCTCATCGATACGTTCGCGCGCCGACAGCAGCCCTTTGGCGTGCAATGCCTCGAGTTTTTCGGGGCTGATGTGCTGGGTGATCTGCTCGCGTTTCTTGCGCAGTGTTTTTATCAGTTCGGGTTTGATCGTCATGGGTGCGCCTTTATGGTCGAGAAGCGTGCTGCAATGGTGAAGGCCGTCTGGCGAGCAGGCTTCACCGCTTTTTAGTGCATTGCAGCTTAATCCTTGAAGCGCGATTCAAGGATGTCGACGGCTGGCAGGCGCTTGCCTTCGAGGAATTCAAGGAAGGCGCCACCTGCGGTTGAGATGTAGCCGACCTTGTCTTCGATCTTGAAAACGTTAATGGCCGAAACCGTATCGCCGCCACCGGCCAGGGTGAAAGCCTTGGAGCTGGCGATCGCGGCCGCAAGCATCTTGGTACCGTTGGCGAAGGGCTCCATTTCGAAAACACCGACCGGACCGTTCCAGACAACCGTGCCCGCCTTGGCGATGATGTCCGCCAGTGCCTTGGCCGATTCCGGTCCGATGTCGAGGATCATGTCGTCGTCAGCGACGTCGTCGACGCTCTTGACGGTGGCCACGGCACTTGCCGAAAACTCCTTGGCGCAGACCACATCGGTCGGCAACGGTACCTTGACCTTGGCCATGACGGCTTTTGCCTGATCAACGAGATCACGCTCGGCGAGCGACTTGCCGATTTTTTTGCCGGCGGCGAGCAGGAAAGTGTTTGCGATGCCGCCGCCGACGACCAGTTGGTCGACCTTGCTGGACAGGCTTTCAAGCACGGTCAATTTGGTTGAAACTTTGGAACCACCAACGATGGCGACCATCGGGCGGGCCGGATGCGCGAGCGCCTTGGTCAAAGCTTCGAGTTCAGAGGCGACGCAGGGGCCGGCGCAGGCGATCTTCGCATACTTGCCCATGCCATAGGTGGTCGCTTCGGCGCGGTGTGCCGTGCCAAACGCGTCCATCACCCAGACATCGCAAAGCGCCGCCATTTTCTGCGAAAGCTCTTCATTGCATTTTTTCTCGCCCTTGTTGCAGCGTGTATTTTCAAGCATCACTACTTCGCCGAGCTTGACTTCAACGCCGCCATCGACCCAGTTTTGGACCAGGCGAACTGGATTGCCGAGCAGTTCGGACATGCGTTGGGCAACCGGTGCGAGCGAGTCTTCAGGCTTGCATTCGCCCTCGGTGGGGCGGCCAAGGTGGGAGGTGACCATTACCGCAGCACCTTTGCCGAGGGCATACTGGATGCCCGGCAGTGCGGCACGTATGCGGGTGTCGTCGGTGATGGCGAAGGTGTCGTCCTGGGGGACGTTCAGGTCGGCGCGGATGAAAACACGCTTGCCGGAGACGTCAAGATCGGTGAGACGTTTGAAGGTCATGGCGGTACTCGATTCAAAACTTGCGTTGAAAAAAAGGGGCACTCGGAAGTGCCCCTTTGTTCGGGTATTACTTGGACATAACGCGGACCATCTCCAGAACCTTGCAGGAGTAGCCCCACTCGTTGTCGTACCAGGCGACGACCTTGACGAAGGTGCTGTCCAGCGCGATGCCAGCGTCGGCGTCAAAGGTGGAGGTACAACTCTCACCACGGAAGTCAGTGGCGACGACCTTGTCTTCGGTGTAGCCCAGAACGCCCTTCATGGCGCCCTCGGAGGCGGCCTTCATCGCCGCGCAGATTTCGGCGTAGCTGGCTTCCTTGTTCAGTTCGACGGTCAGGTCGACCACCGACACATCGGAAGTCGGGACGCGGAAGGCCATGCCGGTGAGTTTTTTATTGAGTTCGGGAATGACCACGCCAACCGCCTTGGCGGCACCGGTTGAACTCGGGATGATGTTTTCCAGGATGCCGCGGCCGCCGCGCCAGTCCTTGTTGGATGGGCCATCGACAGTCTTCTGCGTGGCGGTGGCGGCATGCACGGTGGTCATCAGGCCACGCTTGATGCCCCAGGTGTCATTCAGTACCTTGGCAATGGGCGCCAGGCAATTGGTGGTACAGGAGGCATTGGAAATAATGGTCTGGCCGGCGTAGGTCTTGTCGTTTACGCCGTACACGAACATCGGGGTGTCATCCTTCGACGGGGCGCTCTGAATGACCTTTTTGGCGCCGGCGGTAATGTGCTTCTGGCAGGTTTCCTTGGTCAGGAAGAGGCCGGTCGATTCGACGACGATGTCAGCGCCGACCTCATCCCACTTCAACTCGGCCGGATCCTTGACGGCAGTCAGACGGATTTTCTTGCCGTTGACGATCAAGGTGCTACCTTCGACCGAAACCGTGCCCTTGAAGCGGCCATGGACCGAGTCGTAACTGAGCATGTAGGCCAGATAATCGGGTTCGAGCAGATCGTTGATGCCAACGATCTCGATGTCGCTGAAGTTTTGAACCGCTGCCCGGAAAACCATACGCCCGATACGACCAAAACCGTTGATGCCTACTTTGATAGCCATTATTCACTTCCCTTATAAAAAATCGAACTTGGATAGTTGGTATATTTGCCTGCGGCCAACCGCTGGTCGAAGTGCAGCAAGAGACACTTCCTTGAACACCAAGGGTCTTGCCGGGCGCCAAGCGAAAAATAATTATCCGCTATATCAGAGTATTTTTCCAGTACAGACAGGCGAGTGTGTTTCAGTTAAAAACTTGGGCTTTCGAAATCGACATGATGCCACGGCAAAATGCGCAGGATCAGTGCCTGGTTGTTGTCGGGACCAATGTGCACATGATGTCGGGAGCCGCTCCATAGGTGCTTGGCCCCGCTGAGCAGGTTTTCGACGATATAGTTGTCGTGTTCAAACAGTCCCATGTCGTGCAGGGGAAGTTCAAGGTCGGTCGCGTGGGCGTCAAAGGGGTCCAGATTGACGGCAATGAGAATCATGTTGGATCGATCAGGCGTCATCTTGCCATAAAACAGGATATTGTCATCGCTGGCCTTGTAGAAGCGCAGGTTGGTCAACTCATGCAGGGCGGCATTCTCATGCCGAATGCGGTTAACTGCGGCGATCAGCGGCTTGATGTTGCCCGGACGATCCCAGTCCCAGACCTTGTAGTCATATTTTTCGGAGTGGAGATATTCTTCCTTGCCCGGGACGGCGGCGTTCTCACACAGCTCGTAACCGTTGTACAGGCCGTACACGCTGGACAAGGTGGCGGCAAGAACAAAACGGGTTTCGAAGGCATGCCGTCCGCCATTTTGCAAAAATTCAGGAAGGATGTCGGGCGTCGTCGGAAAGAAGTTGGGGCGCATGTACTCGGCAACCGGTGACTGCGTTAGTTCGGTCAGATACTCGGTGATTTCGTGCTTGAAATTGCGCCAGGTGAAATAGGTGTACGACTGGCTGTAGCCAACCTTGGCCAGCATGCGCATCATTGGTGGACGGGTAAAGGCTTCGGCTAGAAAAATCACGTCGGGGTGGCTGGTCCTGATTTCGCGGATCAGCCATTCCCAGAAGGGCACCGGCTTGGTGTGCGGGTTATCGACGCGAAAGATTTTCACGCCAAGATCAATCCAGAACAGGAGCGAGTGCAGAATCTCCTTCCACAGCCCTTCCTGATCGACGGTATAAAAGTCGACGTTCACGATGTCCTGGTATTTTTTCGGGGGGTTCTCGGCATATTTGATGGTGCCGTCCGGGCGGAATCTGAACCAGTCGGGATGGTCCTTGATCCACGGATGATCCGGCGAGCACTGAATGGCGAAATCAAGGGCCACTTCCATGCCGTGCGACGCCGCTGTTGCGACGAAATGCCGGAAGTCGTCGAGGGTGCCCAGGTCCTTGTGCAAAGCGGTATGCCCCCCCTCGTCCGAGCCGATGGCATAGGGACTGCCTGGATCGTTGGGGCCGGCGTTCAGGGTATTGTCAGGCCCCTTGCGATGCGAGCGGCCGATCGGGTGAACGGGAACGAAATAAATGACATCGAAGCCCAGGTCGCGGATTTCCGGCAGGCGGAGCTCGCAATCCTTGAGCGTCGCGGGCTGGCCCGGCACCTTACCTTGCGAGCGGTGGAACATCTCGTACCAGGCCGCATAACGGGCGGCGACACGATCAACGAAGACTTCCAATTCCAGGTCATAGCGACTGGCGGTACCACGATCCGGCCATTTTGCAATACGCTTGCTCAATTCGTCAGACATCAGCAGCGCAGAGCGCTGCGCATAGTCAATGACGGCAAAGCGCTCAAGGATTTCGTTGAAATACAACTTTCCTAGCGCATCGGCGCGGCCAGCCGCATCTTCGACCAGATCGCGGCCCTCGATCAATTCGAGCGTGACATCCACGTTGGCGGCCAATTTCTTCCCGACCTCGTCACGCCAGCTCTCGAAAACGTCGCTCCATGCCTCTATGGTGTAAACATACGCCGTATTCTCGGTCAACAGGGCTTGTCCCTGCCAGCGGTCGAGACCAGGGTTGATGCAGGTCATGGGAATTTCCTGCCACGCCTGCTCGTCGTGACGACGCAACATCAGCATCACGGAAAGCTTGTCATGACCATCCTTGAACACGTCGGCGCTGACTACGAGCACATCACCGACTTCGCGCTTGATGGCATAGCGACCACCATCGACTTCGGGAGAGACGTTGAGGATGACAATGGGGCGGCTCTTAAGATCGACGGTCAATGCCGACTCGACTGTTTCTGCCTTGTGGTGTGGCGCCATAGCGCTGGCTGTATTTAACACGGCCTTGTTCATGGGTTCTCCTGTTTCAAGTATTCACAAAAATGCGCGCCGCACCGGGCGCCAGTTGCAGGACATCACCCGCAGTGATGGTCTGTCCCTGACCGCCAGGGGTGACTTCGCGCGCCAATAGCGTGTCGGGATCAAGTCCTGAGATACAAACGTCATGCGAATTGTGCAGGTCGGTATTGAACAATGACAACACCCATGACCGCCCCGTTTGCGCCCGACGCAACAGGCAGGCTATTGCCGGATCGCCCATGCGTATCTGACGCTGCGCGCCTTCCTCGTTAAGCACCGGAATGTCCGCGCGCATGCGGTTGACGGCTGCGATATACGCGCTCAGGTCAAACAGCGGTTGTTCCCAATGCTCCGGACGGGTGTGCACGACATTGAGTCGGCCGCGAAAGCCGTATTCGAAGCCGACCGGAATCATTACTCCGGTCGAGAATACCGCGCTGAACATGTAGCGCATGCGGTAGGCACGTTCGATCAACAGCGGGTCGCCATAGCTCCCGTTTCCCAACTCGGTGGCCAGGCGATCGGTGTCGTGGCTTTCCGGAAACGCGATCGAGGGCGCAATTGTACGAAACGAGTTGTATTGGTCGAGAAGCCAGGGTGATCTGAAATCCCACCAGCGGGCGCTGTTGAATAAATAATCGAATCCGGCTGAGCGCAGCGTGCTGATTTGCTCCAGGCGACAGCCCAGGGTTTCGGCGAAGAAGGTGGCGTCATTGCCTTTTGAACGGGCACGTGCGATTAACTGCGACCAGACCTCCGGTGGCACCAGATAAGCCGCGTCACAGCGAAAGCCGCGAAAGCCGCAATCGACAAAGTGGGCCATCATGTCGCCGAAATAACTGATCAGGCCGGCGTGTTGGGCCGGGTCGTGGTAGTTGATCTCCGCCAGGTCGCCCCATACCGTGACCTTGCGCGCGTCGGCAGGATCAATAGCGCGTGGCGAGCGTAGTGAGCCGTCGGCCTCGTGCAGGAACCATTCGGGGTGCTGCCCGGCCAGCAGCGAGTCCTTCGAGGTGTGATTGATGACCAGGTCCATGATCACCGCCAAGCCATGTTCTCCAGCCCTCCAGCAGAAGGATTTGAGCAGATCCTCAAGGGAATTTTCGCCATCCCACATCAGGTCATGGATGCGGTAATAGTCCTTGACTGCATACAGGCTTCCGGAAAAACCCGGGTAGTGAAAGGGATTGAGATACACCCAGTTGAAGCCCATGGCGGCAATGTGTGGCAGTTGATCTTCCCACTGCCGGACAGATCCGCAAAGCAGTGGGAACAAATTGTAGATTCGTGGTCCCGCAGCCATCCTCAAATCTCCCCGCAACGCTACACGCTCACTGACCATGCAGCAGGCTCTTGTACAGTGACAGTGTTTGCTCGGCAACGCTGTGACCATGCAGCAGGCTCTTGTACAGTGACAGTGTTTGCTCGGCAACGCTGTGCCAGGAATAGTTGTCGAGAACCCGCTGGCGGCCTGCGGCGCCCATTTTTTTGCGTAATTCGGGATTGCGGATCAGTCGCTTGATGCCTTCGGCCAATGCGCTGGAAAAACCCTCGGGGTCCATCGGGTCGTGCGGCATGGCGGGTGAAATATTGGCGTCGATCAGGAGTCCGGTTTCGCCATCAACAACCACTTCGGCGATGCCGCCGACTCTGCTGCCAACCACCGCCGTGCCGCAGGCCATGGCCTCAAGATTGATGATGCCGAATGGTTCGTAGATGGACGGACAGCAGAACACCGCGGCTTGGGAATACAGGGCGATAGTCGTCTGACGACTGACCATTTCGGGAATCCAGACGATGCCTGGGCGGTGAGCCCGCAGTTCGGCAATGATGCTCTCCAGCTCCCTTTGCAATTCGGGCGTATCCGATTCGCCTGCACACAGCACAACCTGGGTATCGGCGTCGAGTTGCGTAATCGCCCGCAACAAATACAAGAGGCCTTTTTGCCGGGTCATGCGGCCGACGAACAGGACGTAGGGCTGGTCCGGATCGATCGAATATTTGGCCAGAACCGAGCGGTCCAGCGTTTGCGTGTATTCGTCAGTGTCGATACCGTTGGCTATGACCGGAACCCTGGCCGGATCGACGTCGAAAAGTCTGAGAATATCCTCACGGGTGCTGCTGGAAACAGCGACTATGGCATCCGCCATTTCGAGAGCGGTCTTCTCGACCCAGCTCGACAGATCGTAACCACGGCCAATCTGTTCGCGCTTCCAGGGGCGTAAGGGCTCCAGCGAATGGACGGTGATGACCAGCGGGATGCCGTACAGAAGTTTGGCCATGATGCCGCCAAAGTGGGCGTACCAGGTATGGCAGTGAACAATGTCGGCCTCAATGCCCTGGGTGTTGAAAGCCAGGCAGGTGGCGAGAGCCTTCAGCGGTGAAATCAGTTCCTTGGAGCAAGCGTAGCCGGAGACGTCAATCTTGGTGCCAAGAACCTTGAGCTGCCCCTGGCTGAAGGCTTGCTCCTGAAAGCTGCGTACCTCAACCGGTGTCAGCCGGGACAATTCACGAGACAAGTACTCCACATGCACACCTGCCCCGCCATAGATGTTCGGCGGGAATTCGTTGGTCATCAACAGAACGCGCATTTCAATTCATCCCTGTCGGCATTGCCGGAAATTGTTTATTTTGGTTTGTCGTTGGTCATGACGTTGAAATAAGCCCGCATGGCACGACAGGCAAAATTATATCGTGCAGGGTCGGAGCATAGGTAACTCAACGATGATAGCTTGCATAAAAATTTATGAATTGAGTATCGCGGAACGGTACATATTTCGCATAGAATAGCCCACCATAGACTTGATCACCTTAGGTGCTGCAAGTACCCGTTTGCACGAGGATGGCAATCAACAAAGAAAGGGGTATCAAGGAAATGACGATCACTGCCTCCCCCGCCTGGGCAGCCATTAATGCCCATCGCCAAACTTTCGCTGATACCCACCTGAAAGAACTGTTTGCCAGTGATCCCAAGCGGGTGGAATCACTCTCCCTGTCGTTTGACGGCATTCTCTACGATTTCTCCAAACAGCGCTTGACCTCCGAGACACTTGGCTTGCTGACCGCGCTGGCCAAGGCGGCACACGTCTCCGATTGGACTGAGCGCATGTTCGCTGGCGAACAGATCAACCGCAGCGAGGGGCGTTCGGTGTTGCATGTCGCCTTGCGGCGTTCCGCCGGACCGTTCCCGAACAGCCGGTTTGATGTGATGCCGGACGTTGTGGCAACGAGGCAGCGAATGGCCCGGTTTGCGGTGCGTTTGCGCGACGGTGAATGTCTTGGGCACCAGGGAATGCCGATTCGCGACGTCGTCAACATTGGCATTGGCGGCTCCGATCTGGGGCCCAAGATGATGGGCCAGGCCCTGCGCTCCATCAGCCACCCAGCGCTCGGGGTGCACTATGTTTCAAACCTTGATGGGGCGCAGATAGCGCCTTTGCTGCAGACGCTTGATCCGCGTACGACACTGTTCATTATCGTCAGCAAGACTTTTACCACGCAAGAAACCATGTTTAACGCGAATACTGCCCGCGACTGGCTGCGCGCGAATCTTGGTGATGAACTGATTTCAGAAAACCATTTCGCAGCGGTTTCGAGCAGGCCCGAACGGGCGGTCGACTTTGGCGTTTGTGCTGATCTGGTTTTTCCGATCTGGGATTGGGTCGGTGGCCGGTATTCCCTATGGTCTGCCGTAGGGCTGGCGCTGATGATCGCCATCGGCCCCCACGCTTTCGACGAAATGCTGCGTGGGGCGGAGCGCATGGACGAGCATTTCCGCAGCACGCCATTCGAGCGCAATCTGCCGGTGGTCATGGCGCTCATTGGTATCTGGAACGCCAATTTCCTGGGTGCGGCGACCAATGCCGTACTGCCCTACAACGAGTCGCTCAAGTACTTGCCGTCGTTCCTGCAGCAACTCGAGATGGAAAGTAATGGCAAGTCCGTCAGTGTTGCCGGGGAAACACTGGACTTTGCTACCTCGCCGATTGTCTGGGGAGAACTGGGCAACAACGGTCAGCATGCCTTTTTCCAACTTCTGCATCAGGGCGGGTGTCTGGTGCCCTGCGATTTCATTGCCGCCGTGCGTTCTGATTTTCCCTTGCCGGCGCATCAGGAGGCCCTGCTTTCCAACTGCTTTGCACAAAGTGCCGCGCTCGCCTTCGGCAGGAACAAAGACGAGGTGCGTGCCAGCATGGAGAAAGAACTCATCGGCCCGACGGTAATAGCCGATCTGTTGCCACACCGGGTTTTTGCCGGTAACCAGCCTTCGTCAACGCTGCTTTTAACTAGCCTGAACCCGGGTGCGCTCGGTTCGCTGATTGCACTTTACGAACACAAGGCGTTCGTGCAGGGAATCATCTGGGGGATCAACTCGTTTGATCAGTGGGGGGTCGAACTGGGCAAGGCGGTGGCAAGTCGGATCCTTCCCGCGCTGTACGATGCACAACTGGCAAAAACGCTCGATGCTTCCACGCAAGGGCTTTTATCCTTCAGCCGTGAACACCTTTTATAATTTTTCTTGTTGGCATCGGTCCTGATGAGGTATGGCATGAATATTGTTACCGTTGCTACGACTCCTTTCACCGGGCAAAAGCCCGGGACTTCCGGATTGCGCAAAAAGATCAAGGTTTTCAGCCACCCCGGCTATCTTGAAAACTTCGTTCAATCGATTTTTGACAGCTTGAACGGTCAGCAGGGGAAAACGCTTGTGCTTGGTGGTGACGGCCGCTATTTCAATGATGTGGCCATCCAGATCATCTTGCGCATGGCAGCGGCGGCAAGCTTCGGTCGCGTACTTGTCGGTTGCCAGGGGATATTGTCGACCCCGGCGGCCAGCGCGGTGATACGCAAACAGGGCGCCTTCGGCGGCATCATCCTGTCTGCCAGTCACAATCCGGGTGGTCCGGAGGGCGACTTTGGCATCAAGTACAACCTTGGCAATGGTGGGCCGGCCAATGAGAATTTCACCGATGCCGTTTATCAGCGAACCCAGGAAATCAGCAGCTATCGTCTCGTTGAGTCGGCTGACATCAACCTTAGCCGTCTTGGCGAAACGCGTATTGGCGAGATGGTCGTTTCAGTCATCGACCCGGTGGCCGACTACGCTGAGCTTCTCGAATCGCTATTTGATTTCGACCGGATCGCCAGGCTATTGGCCAGGCCAGATTTTCGCATGCGCTTTGACGCCATGCATGCGGTCAATGGACCCTATGGGCATGCAATTCTCGAGGGACGTCTGGGTGCTCCGCTGGGTACGGTGGTCAATGGTACGCCGCTGCCGGATTTTGGCGGCGGCCATCCTGATCCGAACCCGGTTTATGCTGCCGATCTGGTGGCGGCGTTGGCTGATCCTGACTCGGGCCTGTCTTTCGGTGCGGCGTCCGATGGCGATGGTGATCGCAACATGATTGTCGGTCGCAACTTCATTGTCAGCCCGAGCGACAGCCTCGCCGTGATCGCCGCCAACTACAAGCTGGTTCCTGCCTATGCCAAGGGACTGGCTGGTGTTGCACGGTCAATGCCGACCAGTTGCGCGGTAGACCGGGTGGCCGCAGAACTTGGCATTCCCTGCTACGAGACGCCGACGGGCTGGAAGTACTTTGGCACGCTGCTCGATGCCGGGATGGCTACGTTGTGCGGCGAAGAGAGCGCCGGCACCGGATCTAATCATGTGCGTGAAAAAGACGGGCTGTGGGCGGTTCTCTACTGGCTCAATATTCTTGCCGTGCGCAACGAGTCGGTCGCGCAGATCGTCCGCGGGCACTGGCAGCATTTCGGCCGCAATGTGTATTCGCGTCACGACTACGAGGGGATTGAAAGCGCAAGAGCCGAGACACTTTTCGCCGAACTTCGCCAGAAGTTGCCGACCCTGGCCGGCAGGGTATTCGACGGATTGCACGTCAAGGCGGCAGACGATTTCTGTTACACCGATCCGGTTGACGGATCGCGCAGCGACAAGCAGGGCGTCAGGATTCTGTTCGACGATGGATCGCGCGTTGTTTTCAGGTTGTCGGGAACCGGTACTGAAGGAGCAACCCTGCGGCTTTACCTTGAACGCTATGTTGCCGATCCGGCTGGTCACGAGATTCCTTTACAGGAAGCATTGGCGCCGCTGGTGGCGATCGCTGAAACGGTAGCCCACATTGCCGAAATTACTGGCAGAAAAGCCCCGGATGTAATTAGCTAGGTAAGGCCATAAATGCCAGTGCTTGCCGGAGGGAAAATCGGTTTTTTTAGGAGCATGCCAAAATGTTAGAGAGGCGAAGTTTTCAGTTGCCCGGCAGGGCCGTAGCCCTGGTGCTTGCCGGTGGTCGCGGCAGCCGCTTGTATGAGCTCACCGACAGTCGTGCAAAACCGGCCGTCTATTTCGGTGGCAAGTATCGGATCATCGATTTTGCCATGTCCAACTGTGTCAATTCGGGAATCCGGCGCATTGGCGTCGTCACCCAGTACAAGTCGCACAGCCTGCTGCGCCACCTTCAGCGCGGCTGGGGTTTCCTGCGTGGCGAGGTTAATGAGTTCGTCGATCTGATGCCGGCACAGCAACGCGTGGATGAGGAGTCCTGGTATCGCGGAACGGCGGACGCGGTCTACCAGAATATTGACATTCTTGAGAACTACAGCCCAGTACCGGAATACGTTGTGATTCTCGCCGGCGACCACGTCTATAAAATGAACTATGCGGCGATGCTGGTCGATCATGTTGAGAGCAATGCTGAATGTACGGTCGCCTGTATCGAGGTGTCGCGCAAGGATGCCAGCGGCTTCGGGGTGATGGCGGTCGATGAGAAACGGCGCATCACTGAGTTCGTCGAAAAACCAGCCGATCCTCCGTGTGTGCTCGGCAAGCCCGATCGTTCGCTGTGCAGCATGGGGATTTATATCTTCAATGCCAAGTATCTTTATAGCGAACTGCTGCGTGACATCGCCGACCCGACGTCCAGCCATGATTTTGGCAAAGACATTATTCCGCGTGCTGTAAAGAATGGTTGCGCGATGTCCCACTCCTTCGAGCGGAGTTGCGTCCACGCCCCCGAAGAAAAACCAGGCATAGAAGACTATTGGCGCGATGCGGGTACCGTTGATGCTTATTGGGAAGCCAACGTCGATCTAACTGCAACCGTCCCGGCATTGAATTTATACGATCGTAACTGGCCGATCTGGACCTATCAGCAACAACTGCCGCCGGCCAAGTTTGTGCACAACCAGATTGACCGCCACGGGATCGCCATCGAGTCCACGGTTTCAGGCGGTTGCATCATTTCTGGAGAAATGAACCGTTCGCTACTTTTCTCGTCGTGTCGTGTGCACTCGCACGCCAAGGTTAACTGGTCAGTGTTGTTGCCGGATGTCGAAATCGGTCGTGGGGCGAGGTTGAACCGCTGCATTATTGACCACGGCGTGAGTATTCCGGCCGGAATGGTGATTGGTGAAGATCAGGACGATGACGCTCGCCGCTTCCGGCGAACCGAGCACGGCATCACGCTGGTTACCAGGCAGATGCTCGAACGGCTGCCCTGAAATTCCAACAGGGGCAGGGATCAGGATGGTGGCATGAACGTTGCCTGCTCGGTCCCTGGCGGGTGAAGGATTGTTTCCGGGTCGTGCCGAGACCCACATCTGACTATGACGATGCGCATACTTCACGCCGCTGCTGAAATTTATCCCCTGGTTAAAACAGGCGGTCTGGCCGACGTTGTCGCGGCCTTACCCCCGGCGCTGGTCAGGCGCGGGCTTGATGTCCGCGTTCTGCTGCCTGGTTTGCCTGGCATACTCAATGGCATGACCCGGCTCAAGCCCGTCATGCGCATTGGTCCGGTTTTCGGCGCTGCGGTCGTGACACTGCTCATCGGTCGCCTGCCAGACAGTGGTTTGCTGGCCTACGTAATTGATGCCCCTTTCCTCTACCAGCGTGAAGGCAATACCTATGTCGGCCCCGATGGCCATGACTGGAGCGACAATCATCGTCGTTTCGGATTGCTAGGATGGGTTGCTGCGCATATTGCTTCGGGTGAACTCGATCCCGATTGGCGGCCTGACCTTGTTCATGCCCATGACTGGCATGCTGCTCTGGCGCCACTCTACATGGCCCAGAATCCCGGGTTGAAGACGGCAACCGTATTGACCATTCATAATCTGGCCTTCCAGGGAGATTTTCCCATGGATTGTCTTGCTGACCTGGCGTTGCCAGTGAGCAAACTGATGCCGCATGGCATCGAATATCATGGCCGGATATCCTTCATGAAGGCCGGTCTTGTGTATGCAAATAGAATAACAACGGTCAGCCCGTCCTACGCCCGCGAAATCCGAACGCCGGAATTCGGATGTGGCCTGGAGGGCGTGTTGCGTGACCGAGGTGGCGACCTGTCGGGCATTCTGAACGGGGTGGACTACACAGTCTGGAATCCGGATGACCCCGATATCGCCAAACCCTACCATGTTGACAATCTCAAGGGAAAGAAAGCCTGCAAATTTGCGCTGCAAAGTGAACTGAGCCTGCCCAGACAGGCAAGGTCACCGCTGTTCGTTGTTGTCAGCCGGCTTTTTTTGCAGAAAGGGATGGATCTGCTATTGGCCGCTTTGCCCGTTCTGCTCAGAGAAGGCGCCCAGTTGGCAGTTCTCGGAACGGGCGATTATGAACTGGAAGCAGGCTTCCGCGATGCGGCTGCGGCTAATCCTGAAAACGTCGCCGTGTTTATCGGCTACGACGAGGCAATGGCGCATCGTTTCATTGCCGGTGCCGATGTTCTTCTGGTTCCGTCACGCTTTGAACCGTGCGGGCTAACGCAGCTCTATGCCTTGCGCTACGGTACTTTGCCCCTGGTCCGCCGGGTGGGTGGCCTGGCCGACACGGTGGTTGATGCGACTCCAGAAAACCTTCAGTCAGACCGTGCAAGCGGATTTGTCTTTAGCGATGCATTGAGCCGGGCCATTGGCACATGTATTAGCGAGGCCTGCACCCTCTATCGCAACCCGGGCGCCTGGCAGCAAGTACAACGCCGTGCGATGGTGCAGAACTTCTCTTGGGATGATTCTGCGGCCCACTACGAGACGCTCTACCGCAGTCTGTGAGTGGGCGTCAGTGCACATGAAACCGGCATAAACCAGCGTTGTGCTGGTTTATGCCGATAGCAAATTACTTGCTGCTGTTGAGCAGCGCGGAGATATCGCTTTCTGCGTCAATCCAGTCACGTAGGGGATCGCTCTGGAACTGGTTTCTTTCAGCACGATAATAGGCGGCCTCGGCGACCATACGATAGCGTTGCTCATCGCTCAGTACCTTTGCCTTGCTAGGGCTTCTGGCCGCAGGTTTTGCTGCCGGCGCCTTGGTGGCAGCCGGTTTTGCCGCAGGTGCTTTGGTCGCGACAGGCTTTTTGACGACGACGGGTTTTTTCGTTGCGGCTACAGGCTTGGCAGCAGCTGCGGGTTTGACGCTGGCTGCCGCTTTGGTCGCGGCTTTTTTGGGACCTGTTTTAGCATTTGTCTCGGCCATGATTTTCTCCTTTGAGATGTGAAAAATATTTGTTACAAATAAGACCAACACCATGATTGTACTGCATTCGCATGTTTCTATTGCTTCTAAATCCTGTGTTTCACCATTGCCTGAAATCAGTGGTGATGACCGATGGAACGCGAGCCGATTATGTCCTTTGTGACCGGCACGGGCATTCGCTGGCCGTGCTCGAAGCCAAGCGCGATTCGATCAGCCCAGCCGATGCCGCCGAGCAGGCCAAGCAGTTGGGCATCAGTCTTCGATGCGCTGTTGGCTGGGGCGTTTTCGGGGTTTGGGGAGCAACGGAACGGAAACTGCATTTAGGCTTTCGTCATGCACTCGCATCGGGATTGTGAAACGGTCGCAGCTCGCCTTTGGCCACGGACTCCAGTACGGTGAATGAATAACGGCCTTGCATGTTGATGTGAGGATGCAACAACGGCGATAGCCGCGCTGCTTGTTCTCGTCGTCAATATAGGTCAGGGTGTGGATGGTCTTGTCGATGCGTCCGGTTTCGGCAGGGCTGGAAAAGTCGTGGAATGGATATCTGCTGAGCACAGTGGACACGGTATTAAATCGGGCTGAGAACTTCTTCTGGAAGAGAATGCGTACGGTTGTGCGGTTGCTGGATACCACTATGAGAAAGGCGTGAAGGCCCGTGGTAACGCAAAAACAGAACTTGAACAACGACTGCTACGCTCTCCCACCTTGCATTGGTGGGATATAACAATCCATCCAATACCGGTATATTTGTAAGTTCCGTCTCCCCGAGATCAAGTTCTCTGACCTTGTGTGTGACCAACCACGCCGTCGAGTGTTCGAAGAGCACACCTGGCCGGTCGGTTCCGGCCCAGCACAGCGAGTAGAGCCAGCGCGTCAGGCGAAAACCGACGCGCGGCTCGCTGATTTCGACATAGCCGTAGGCGGCGCGGATCTCGGCCGCATGCAACAACCGTTGTCGGCCAATACCGTAGTCATCAATGCCAGTCGCGGCATCGATGCCGAGTTGCGCGGCCACCATGCGAACAGCCGATGGCGGCGCCTCCATCCTCTCGTCCAGGAAGGCACCAGGGTAGCGCACGGTGCCCAGTTGGATGGCAAAGCCAAGGCGGTTGTGGTCGCCACGTTTCTCGGCTATTCGCGCCCGATCCCTATCATTCAGGTGGAAATAGCGCGCCAGGTCTTCCGGTGTGGGAGCGCCTCAATGTAACCGGTAACCCTACGGCGTTCTTCCCTTTGCGCGCGCGATGACGAGAATGGCTCCCGAGACAAATCACTCACGGGAGCAATTGCGATGGTGGAGCGCAAGAAGGGAAAGGGGTCACGGCGCAGCCGGCACGAGTGGCG
>NZ_JAPUVO010000125.1 GCF_029255185.1 Propionivibrio sp. | reverse complement strand
TATGCACATCCAGCCCCACGTACTTGCTAAACTCTTTCATGACCTGCCTCCCTCAATTTAGGCTCTGCGCCTACGGTTGAACAAACCCCAAGCGTAACCCTCGTCGCTTGAGGTGTGGCAGGTCAATACATGATGTCTAAGCCTTACGTTGCGACCGCTGCATCCAGTTCACTTTACCCCGCGCTCCGCACCGACCACCAGCAGCAAGCCGAGTAGACTCTGCAACAGGTAAAGAATGCTCGAGATGCCGTGCCAGGTAGCAAAGCGATCACGCAGAACACTCTCCATCACCTCACGTGGCAAGGCCTCGGTCTTCAGGTGTGCAAGCCAGGGCTGGATGCCAAACAAGCTGACCACGGTCAGTGCCAGCATCACCACAACCAGCCAGAAGACTCCGCGTTTCAGGGCAGCGCTACCCAGACGCAGCGCCATGGAAAGCAACAGATAGGTAGCACAGGCCAGACCCACCCAGCCGATCAGCGCAAAAAGCTTGCCGGCCAGCATTCCCGCCAGTTGCCGGTCGGCCAGGGTGGCAAAAAGGGACGGTGCGACGAGATAGCCGATCGTCCACAGGCCACCGACCCACATCGTCAGCGTTATGGTGTAAAGGGCGTCAGCTAAACGTCGCACGATAGAATTCTCAAAAAACCAGCTTATTCGTAACGCACATCAAGCACTTCGTATTCACGCAGCCCACCTGGTGCCTGAACCTGGGCAATATCGCCGGAGAATTTTCCGATCAGCGCCCGGGCAATCGGGGAATTGATCGAAATTTTCCCACACTTGATATTCGCTTCATCTTCACCAACGATCTGGTAAGTGACCTGTGTCCCGGTATCCTGATCCTCAAGATCGAGTGTCGCCCCAAAAACACAGCGCCCATCCGCATCAAGCAGTTTTGGATCGATGATCTGGGCATTCGAAAGTTTACCCTCGACCTCCTTGATGCGCCCCTCGACGAAACCCTGACGCTCCTTGGCGGCATCATATTCGGCATTCTCCGAAAGGTCGCCGTGCGAACGCGCCTCGGCGATGGCCGCAATCACACTGGGCCGCTCCACCGTTTTCAGTTGATGCAGTTCGGCACGCAGCTTTTCCGCACCGTTGACGGTCAAGGGTACTTTACTCATGGTCTTTACTCTCGTGATGACTACCAAAGCAAAACCGCCGGGCCTGGAAAATGGCGTCGCCGGCGGTTTATGGCTTGTTTAACTTAGTTGTGCGTGCAGCGCCTGGATCGAATAAACCATCAGTTCGCCGCGGTTCTTTATGCCTACGGCTGCGGCCTCTGCTCCCCAGACCGTGGTGTACATTGTCACCCGAGCGGCCAATCCGGATGTCCGTATGGACCGCGAATCGTTGATCGCCTGACGTTTCTCATCCACCGTATTGATGATCAGCGAAATCTCCTTGTTCTTGATCATGTCAACGATATGCGGTCGGCCTTCGGTCACCTTGTTAACCACCGCGACTGGAATGCCTGCTGCTGCAATCGTTGATGCTGTGCCACGGGTTGCGAGGATACTAAATCCGCTCGCGTGCAAATCACGGGCGATCTCAACAACTTTGGTCTTGTCGGACTCCTTAACGCTGATAAAGACCTTGCCGGTGTCAGGAAGTTTCACGCTGGCCGCCATCTGGCTCTTGACGAAGGCTTCCTCAAAGGTTCTTCCGACGCCCATTACCTCGCCGGTTGATTTCATTTCCGGTCCGAGAATGGTATCCACGCCAGGAAATTTGTTGAACGGAAAGACGGCTTCCTTGACCGAGAAATAGGGCGGGATTATTTCCCGGGTCACCCCCTGGCTGGCAAGCGACTGTCCGGCCATGCAACGCGCGGCGATCTTTGCCAACTGTAGTCCGGTCGCCTTGGAAACAAAGGGCACCGTGCGTGAGGCGCGGGGATTGACTTCAAGCACATAGACCACGTCGTTCTGGATGGCGAACTGCACGTTCATCAGGCCGCAAACATTGAGCGCCCCGGCCATCAGCTTGGTCTGCCGGCGCAGTTCATCCTGCACGTCTGCCGACAACGAATAGGGCGGCAGCGAGCAGGCCGAGTCGCCTGAATGCACACCGGCCTGTTCGATGTGTTCCATGACACCGCCGATGATCACTTCGTCGCCGTCAGACAGCGCATCGACGTCAATTTCAACGGCATCGTTGAGAAATCGATCGAGCAACACCGGCGAATCGTTTGAAACCTTCACTGCCTCGCGCATGTAGCGCTCGAGGTCACGCGCTTCGTGCACAATTTCCATGGCCCGCCCACCCAACACATAGGACGGACGAACGACCAGTGGGTAGCCAATTTCGGCAGCCAGACGCAAGGCATCGGGTTCCGTTCGCGCCGTACGGTTTGGCGGCTGCTTGAGGCCAAGTTCCTCAAGCAGTTTCTGAAAACGTTCGCGGTCTTCAGCGGCGTCAATCATATCCGGACTGGTGCCGATGATCGGCACCCCGTTGGCCTCAAGGTCACGCGCCAGCTTGAGCGGCGTCTGACCACCAAACTGAACGATGACCCCGACCGGCTTTTCGATAGCAACGATTTCGAGTACGTCTTCTAGCGTCAGCGGCTCGAAATAGAGTCGATCCGAGGTGTCGTAGTCGGTTGAAACGGTTTCCGGATTGCAATTGACCATGATTGTTTCATAGCCATCCTCGCGCAATGCAAGCGCCGCATGAACGCAGCAGTAGTCGAATTCAATGCCTTGACCAATGCGATTGGGACCGCCGCCGAGCACCATGATCTTCTTCCTGTCGCTCGGTTTTGACTCACACTCGTCCTCGTAAGTCGAGTACATATAGGCCGTACTGGTCGAAAACTCTGCGGCGCAGGTGTCCACACGTTTATAGACCGGGCGAATACCCATGGCGTGCCGGCGTGCGCGCACGTCGGCATCGCTGGTCTTCAGCAATTTGGCCAGCCGACGGTCGGAAAATCCCTTGCGCTTGAGTTCGCGCAAGGTCACCGCGTCAAGCTCATCAATAGCCATGTCGTCGAGTTTCATCTCGATCCTGACAATATCCTCGATCTGGGCCAGGAACCAGGGATCGATATGGGTCAGGGCATGCACTTCTTCCAGTGTGAAACCATTTTCGAATGCATCGCCGACATACCAGATACGCTCGGGTCCGGGTTCGCCGAGTTCGCGCTCAAGCTCCTCGCGGTCGGTGGTTCGCTGGTTCATGCCATCGACCCCCACCTCAAGGCCGCGCAAGGCCTTCTGGAAGGATTCCTGGAAGGTGCGCCCGATAGCCATCACTTCACCGACGGACTTCATCTGCGTGGTCAGGTGCGAATCGGCCGTCGGGAATTTCTCGAAGGCAAAGCGTGGCACCTTGGTCACCACGTAGTCGATTGACGGTTCGAAAGACGCCGGTGTCTTGCCACCAGTGATGTCGTTGGCCAATTCATCCAGGGTGTAGCCCACGGCCAGTTTGGCCGCCACCTTGGCAATCGGGAAGCCGGTGGCCTTCGAGGCCAGCGCTGACGACCGCGAAACACGCGGGTTCATCTCAATGACAATCATGCGCCCATCGGTCGGGCAGATCGAAAACTGCACGTTGGAACCGCCGGTATCGACACCAATCTCGCGCAGGACCGCCACCGAGGCGTCGCGCATGATCTGGTATTCCTTGTCGGTCAGCGTCTGCGCCGGGGCTACGGTGATCGAATCGCCAGTATGCACACCCATCGGGTCGAGGTTCTCGATCGAGCAGACGATAATGCAGTTGTCCTTTTTGTCACGGACAACCTCCATCTCGAACTCTTTCCAGCCGATCAACGACTCTTCGATCAACAACTCATGGGTCGGACTGGCTTCAAGACCGCGTTTGCATATCTCGACAAATTCTTCCTGGTTGTAGGCAATGCCGCCACCCGAACCACCCATTGTAAAGGACGGACGAATAATCACCGGGAAGCCAATCATTGCCTGCACTTGCTGCGCTTCCTCCATCGAGTGCGCTGCCGCCGAACGCGCCGAACCGAGGCCGATTTTGGTCATCGCCTTCTTGAACTTTTCGCGGTCCTCGGCCTTGTCGATGGCCTCCTTCGACGCGCCAATCATCTCGACGCCGAATTTCTCAAGCACGCCATACTTGGCCAGATCGAGTGCACAGTTGAGCGCGGTCTGGCCACCCATGGTCGGCAGCAGCGCATCCGGACGCTCCTTGGCGATGATTTTTTCAACCACTTTCCAGGTAATCGGTTCGATGTAGGTGACATCGGCCATCTCCGGATCGGTCATGATCGTCGCCGGATTGGAGTTGACCAGAATCACCCGGAAGCCCTCTTCGCGCAAGGCTTTGCAGGCCTGTGCTCCGGAGTAGTCGAATTCGCATGCCTGTCCGATGACGATCGGTCCGGCGCCAATGATGAGAATGCTTTTTAGGTCTGTACGCTTAGGCATGAGTTACTTTCTCCCAGCCTGATTATCTTGCATCAGCTTGGTGAACCGGTCGAAGAGGTAGGCCACGTCGTGCGGGCCGGGACTCGCTTCCGGGTGCCCCTGGAACGAAAACGCCGGAACATCGGTCCGGGCCACGCCCTGCAATGAGCCGTCAAACAAGGAAATATGGGTCGGACGCAGATTGGCCGGCAAGGTGCTGGCGTCAACGGCAAAGCCGTGGTTCTGACTAGTGATCAGGACCTGTTGGGTATCGAGGTCCTTGACCGGGTGGTTAGCGCCATGATGACCAAACTTCATTTTGACCGTTTTGGCGCCCGAAGCCAGCGCCAGCAATTGGTGACCGAGGCAAATGCCGTAGGTCGGGATCCCTTGTGCCAGCAACTCACGGATGGCGTTGATCGCGTAAGTGCAGGGTTCAGGGTCGCCTGGACCGTTCGACAGGAAAACACCATCCGGCTTGTATTTGAGTACGTCGCTCGCGGATGTCTGGGCCGGCACCACGGTCACCTTGCAGGCCCGCGCGGCAAGCATGCGCAGGATATTGCGCTTGACGCCAAAGTCGTAGGCAACGACGTGAAACTTTGGCGCAGGTGCGGCCTGATACCCCCTCAGCGTCCATTCGCCTTCATTCCACTCGTAAGGCGAATCAACCGTCACCACCTTCGCCAGATCCATTCCCGCCAAGCCGGGAAAAGCACGTGCTTCGGCCAGGGCTTTAGCCTCATCAAACTCTGTGGCCATGATGCAGCCTGCCTGCGCGCCCTGCTCGCGCAGGATACGCGTCAGCTTGCGCGTATCGATCCCGGCAATGGCAACGACGCCATGGGTTTTCAGGTAGTCGGGCAAGGTCACCTGCATGCGCCAGTTCTCGGCGCGAATCGGCATATCGCGAATGACCAAGCCGGCCGCAAAGTTGGCACGCGACTCGAAGTCCTCCTGATTGCAACCGGTATTGCCGATATGCGGGTAGGTCAAGGTGACAATCTGACGGCAGTAAGAAGGATCGGTAAGGATTTCCTGATAACCGGTCATCGCCGTGTTGAATACCACCTCGCCGCTGGTAGTGCCGCGAGCCCCGATAGCGTAACCACGAAATACAGTACCATCGGCAAGAGCGAGAATTGCGGATGGAAGTGAGGGTAACAACGACACGAAAGGCTCCTGATCCGTAGCTTATATACGCAAAAGCGGGACGGGCGCGCAGCCCTCCCGCTTAACTACTTGCAAATTCCCCGATTGTACCGGAGCCCACTCTTTTCAGCAATTCTCATTCTCAGGCTGCTCATTCTCAGGCTGCTAGAAAAACAGAAAATTGAGTTGATTGAAATTCAGAAGCAGGTCATTGCTGCGAACGTCACCAAGAAAACAGGCCTTGGCCGTCAGTGCGACTGAATCCCTTTAATCTGCCAGGCACCACGAAACGGAGCTAACAATGCCCTATGACTTGGAAGGCGCAAAAGCATTCATGGCGCTATCGAGGCAATTGGAAACAACAGGCATTTCGAGATTCGAGCTAAGGCGAATCGGCAGCATAGGTAACGCCGTTGAAATACAAATTGAAGAGGGCTACGGTAACTCGGAGGCCGTCAGGTATCTCATCAAGGCACTCTACGCGGTGGCTAGCACGTACGAAAAGACAACGGCAAGCAACATCGCTGCGGTGATCAAGAAGATGGAATCCTTGGTATCGACGATGAAAACGTAATGGATGAAAGCAGATATCTACGAACGATCAATACCACCAGTCTCGGACACACAGTCTCACCAGCCAGACGTACAACAAATAGCCGCCGGAATTCATTGTCCGGCTCAAATTAAAGCGCTACATTTTCTCGTCATGGACGATGCCACCGCGCAGATCGACCATGTCCAGAGTCACTTGATCGAAACGTAGGACTTTGCCGCCATACTGTGTTGAGAAGCCTTGAGCATCCGCCTCGGCCGCAAACGATACGACGGTCGGCCCCATCGAACCGCTACGGCTGCTGCCGAGGACGTAGAACGCAGTCTTTGCATCAATCCAGTGGCCTTGTGGATGGGCCCAGTCGGTTTTTCCCATATCCTGCGTGTAGATGGCGGCAATGCGCTTTTTCTGTTCCGGTCGCAGGAAAATGGAAAACATCTCCCGGGTGTCACAGAAGAACTCTGGCTCGCTGTGTTCGTAAAGAATCTGCGCCTTGGGGCCGGGGAAATCCTGCAACACCATGCCATCGAGAGCGCAGGCGGTTCCCTCGCTTATCTCCAGAGCTTGTACTGGCGTCGTCTTTTCACCGCAGCCTGTCAGAAGCAGCGATGCCGAGAACAAAGCGGACAGAACCGTTATGGCTGCGGGCCACGAAAACGCTTTATTCATTTGAACCTCCTGGCCGCCATACCGAGCGGGGTAATAATCCAGAACACCATGACACTGCCGAGCAGCCACGGGTTCGCGAGAGTTTCGGGGAAGACCGTGGCCAGACCATAAAGGCGGCGCACGTCTTCATAGCCGAAGATATTGAGGATGCGGAAAATGTCCGCCGGATTGAGCAGGAGCAGCACCGGAAAGAAATCGAGGCTGAACCGGCCTGCGCTTGCGACCAGGACACCCAGCAGCAGCAGATCATAGACCAGGACGTAGAAGAACCACAGGGCGATGGCGACGCCGCTCGCCCGCACGCGGTCCTGCGCCAGTACGGAAACCATCACCGCCAGGCTGAGGAAAGCCAGGCCGAGCAGGAAAGCGCTGGCGATGAAGCCGCCGTAGTGGTACAGCGCCGCGCTGCCAAGCTGGTAGAAGAGCAGTGCACCGGCAACGCCGAAGCCGCCAACGGTGGCAACGCCCAGCGCACTGGCTAGGCCCAGGAACTTGCCGAGCAGGAGTTCGAAACGGGTGATCGGCATCGACAGCAGCAAGTCGAGCGAACCACGCTCGCGCTCGGCGACGATGGCGTCGTAACCGAGGATGAGGGCGATCAACGGCAACAGATAAATGACCAGGCTAACCAGGCTGGCAATGGTGACGTCGATGTTGCGCCAACCGACAGCGCCTTGTTGGGCCGAGCCGAAATAGGCGATGACCAGGGCAAAAACGGTGAATACGCAGGCGACCGCCAGCACCCAGCGGTTGCGCAGGCGGTCGCGGAATTCCTTGCCGGCGATAACGCCGATGGGCCGAAATTCGATTCTGTTCATGACACGTGCTCCGCATAGCCGAGGAATACGTCTTCGAGCGTCGGCTCGTGTACCTCGATGTCCGAAATCATGGCGCCGAGCCCGGTCAAAGCCGCGAGTAGCACCATCTTTCGCCCACGCTCGCACTCAAGCCGGGCTATATCGCCATCGATAGCAATGACCGTTACGCCTTGCCCGGCAAGACAGCGGCGCAGGTCCGCCTCGGCACCGGTGCGGAAGCTCACGCGCAGGGTCAGCGGCAGGTCTTGTGCCTCGCGTAGCGACTGCACGGTTCCCAATGCCTGGATGCCCCCGTTGCGCATTAGGGCGAGGCGATCGACGCGCTGCTGGATCTCGGCCAGGATGTGGGAGGTGAGCACAACGGTGACGCCGCCGCGACGCAAGTCACGGAGGATTTGATAGAACTCGAGGATGCCGTGCGGATCGAGACCATTGGTCGGCTCGTCGAGAAACAACAGGCGCGGAGAACCAAGCAAGGCCTGGGCAAATCCCAGGCGCTGGCGCATGCCTTTTGAATAGTTGCGAACGCGTTGCCCGGCCGCACCGGCAAGCCCCATCAGATCGAGCAGGCCGGTACACGCGGTCGGGTCGGTGCCTTTGAGGCGGGCAAAGAAATGCAGGGTCTCAAGGCCGGTCAGGTTGTCGTAGAGTGCCAGGCTTTCGGGCAGGTAACCGATGCTGCGCCGCACCTGGCGGAAGGCTTCGCCCCGTACCGCATGGCCGCCGATGCGGATCTCGCCGGCGCTCACCGGCAGCAGCCCGAGCATCATTTTGAACAAGGTGGTTTTGCCGGCGCCGTTGTGGCCGATGAGGCCAAACAGTTCGCCCTCTTCCACCTGCAAGTCCACGCCGGTAACGGCGGTCAGGGGACCGAAGTGCTTGTACACACCGCGTAGTTCAATGAGACTGTTTGCCAAGCCATTCACTCCAATTTGATTTGTGCGGCTGCATACGCGGGTGTTTGTCCACAATGCTCGTGTTGCGTAGCAGTGGAAACTGCCGGGCGATGAGGCGCAGGCTGTGTACCGCCGGGCTGTTGAGCAGGAGTTTGACCAGCGGGTGTTCCCAGGTCAGCCGGTCGACCACGTCGTTGGCTTCGTAGGGGATATCACCGACACCATCGCCATCCGCATCCCAGCCAGCGTAATTGCTCCAGTAGTTGCCCTGCTTGTTGCCCCAGACTTCATCACGGGCAGCGACATAGCGCACCTGCTCGCGGTTCTGGATGAAATCGTTGCCGTCCACATCATTGTGGATCGAACCGGCCCAGACATGAGCACCGACGTGGTTGCCAATCACCTGATTTCCATTGATGACGTTGTACTCGGCATCGTAGATGAAGAAGCCACGGTTGTTGGCCGCCACGACATTGTTTTCGATCACTGAATCCTGAATGGTTCGCAGCATGATGCCGTGATCGGAGTTGCCCCAGGCCACGTTATTACGCACCACCTGGCGCCGTACTTCCATCAAGGCCAGACCGCCCCGGTTCAGGTAACTTTCGTTGTCTTCCCAAAGATTATCGTTGGAATTCATGTAATGGGTGCCGTAACGCAGATGATGCATGCTGTTACCGCGAAACACTGCGTGGTGCGAGACATCGACGTAAATACCGTCGCGCGCAAAACTGATCCGGTTGTCGATGATGCGGGCGCCGGTCGTGTTGTAGAGCTGGATGCCGTTGCCGCGTTGTGCCGAGGCCAGGTCGCGCTTGCCGGTGATGAGGTTGCCGGTAACCTCAGGGCCCTTCAGCTTTTCGATCCATATGCCGAACAGATTGTAGACCAGAACGTTGTTGCGGATGATGACGCGGTCGGACCCCGGCTCGACATAAATTCCCGCATTCTGGGCTGTGAGGTCTGTTCCGCTGTCGCGAATAATCAGACCCTCGATGGTCACGTCGCGCGACTTGATCCGGATGACGTCGCCACGCCCGGTACCGCTCAGGGTCGGACGATCAACCCCGATCAGACGCAAGGGCTTGTCGATCACCAGATGCTCTTCATGGTAGCCGCGCAGCACCCTCACGGTATCGCCGGACTTGGCCAGCCGTACCGCGGCGGCGATGGAAGCGCCCGGCGCTACCTGCCAGTCGACGGCAAAGGCTGATTGACCAAAGAGCAGGAGAATCGCGACAAGCCCCTTCCGCATCGTCAGACAGCCCTTAACGAACTTGTTTAATGGGAATGAAGTAACCATCGTCGCCGATTGGCGTCAGCTCCAAGCCGGCCCGGCGACGCGCCCTGCGCTCCTGTGAGAGAGGTGGGCAGGTGTGATCGTCGTAGTAAAGGATCTGGCATTCGAGGCAAAGCAGGCATTCGCGCTGGTCGATGCGTCCCGCGTCGTCAATGGCCAGTGAACCGCATCCTTTCTGGCAAGCGTGGCAGGTCGTGCATTCGGCCTTGCGTTTGAGCTGGATGAAACGCAAGGTGGTCGGGATGGCGAGCCCGGCGCCTAATGGGCAAAGGTACTTGCAGAACGGTCGCTCGACGAACAGTGAAGCTACGAACAGAACGACCCAGTAGAGAACGAAAGGCCATGCTCGATGCCAGAAGCCGCCAACCAGGAAGGTGGACTTGAAGGGTTCCACCTCGGCCATTTTCTCGGCGCTGCCCAGATCGTAGAACGACACGATCACGAGCACGGCGAAAATGCCGTATTTCACCCAGCGCAAACGATTGTGCCAGGGCATCGGCAAGTGAAACTGGAACCGCTTCAGCCCAAGCGCGCCGGCCAGCTTGAAGGCGAGTTCGGACAGGGAACCATAGGGGCAGAGCCAGCCGCAGAACAAGCCGCGCCCCCAGATGAAAAGCACGGCGAAGATGAACCACCAGAAAATGAAGATCAGCGGGTCGGACAGGAACAGTTCCCAGCGCCATTGATAGACGAGGGAGTGTAGCCAGGTCATGATGTGCGTGACGCTGGGCTGAGCCAGACCGTAGAAGCCAACAAAGGCAATACTTGCCGTCCAGGCCGCGTATTTCGGGATGGAAACCCAGCGGGTGTCCTTGCGCGTTGCGCGCCGCACCAAACGGTCACGCAGGACATAGGTGGCGGTGACTGCAGCTAACAGCAGGACGAAGAGAACAATGTCGAGTTGCTTGCCCTTCCATATCCGCATCCAGGTGGGGTCCGGGCGCAGCACTTCCGGTCGTCCGCCTTCCAGATAGGACGCAGGCAGCCAATACTCGCGGGAGAAATTCGCAAATACCTTGGTTCCGGTTTGCTGGTCCAGCTTGTTGGCCAGGACAACCAGATTCCATGGGTACGCGGCGCTGAAATTGCCGCCGTGCAGGATGAAGATACCCGACTCGCGGTAGGTCGGTGCGCCAGCGGCGGCAATGCCGTAGAGGTTGCGGTAGTCAGTATCGCGGAAGGTATAGGTGTCGATATCCTGAGCGACCTGGATGCGATCGTAGATGCCGCCGCGCACGAAGCCGGAACCCTTGAACGAGCCGGTGCCATTGGCGACGATGAAAATGGCGTGCTGGTCGGGCTTCAAACTCGCCATCAACTGCCGCCAGGCGGAATCACCGAGGATGTTGCGACCTACGGCAGGTGCATTCAGGTAGCCGAAATAAAGATCCGTGTAGGGTTCGCCATTGCCGGCGATTCCCAGTTGCTCAGGCCGGATGGAGAGGTGTTGAACGCTACCCTCGTCAACGAGAGTTTTCCACGAAAGCGTTGAGTTCTGCGCGGTGAGACGCGCGGCCGGCTTGGTTACGGACTTGACGATACCGACCTGGTTGGCAATAGCGTAGGCGCAGCGCATCACCACCTGGTTTTCGGCAATAACGGTTACTGTTGCACCGCTGATGGCATTCAAGCCGATGTGGTCTTCGCCGGCCTGTGACGTGCCGATTTCAACCTTGGCGCCCGCAAACAGGCCGACGTACTGGGCGATGAATTTGGCGAGTTCGCGTTCCGGGATGCCGACGAGCAGGATCGGCTCGCTGTGCTTGAGAATGCGCACGCCGCTGATGATGCCTTTGGTGTCCATTCCGATCAAGGTCACTACCGGCTTGCCGGAGTAGGCGGGAATATCCACGATGTCCGTGGACAGAAAGACATAGCCGACCAGTTCACGTGTCAGACCTGTGCCGCGGTAGGCCTCAACATAGCTGGGGCGGCCTTTGCGCGGCGAAAAACTGTCGGCGCCAGGCATTACCTCCCGACAGGGTGCATAGGCGCACAGATCGGGATCAGTGCTCAGTTGTGGCGGCAGCGGCGCATCGTAAGAGCTGCCGTAACTGGTGGACGACCACGCGAGCAGAAGGACGAACTGACCGAATCCAGCAAGAAACCGATACGGCTTCATAGAAGGGGGAACGTGGGGAGGGCCCCACGCCTTTCAACAAGACGCCATTATGCTTCGACGATCATGCGTCCGCGCATTTCCAGGTGCAGTGCATGGCAGAAGTGAGTGCAGTAGTACCAATACACCCCGGGACGCTCGACCTTGAAGGTCACCGACTTGGTTTCCTGGGGACCGACGATGAAGCTGATATCGTGGTTCTCGAGGCCGAAGCCGTGGTGCAGATCTTCCACAACATCGTGGTTGGTCAGGATGATGGTCACCTCGTCGCCCTTCTTGACCACGAATTCCGTGGGCGTGAAAACGGGAGCCACCGACATGATGCGCACGGTAACCTTGTTTCCATTGCGCTTGACGCCGACGTCTTCGCCCTTCACCGCAATAGGGGAGTCAGACATTGTGTAGATCTGCGTCGGCTTGATGATGTCACGCCGTACGATGATCGCATCATGCGGTTCGGGGTAGGCGGTATGGTCGTGCAGGAGCACCATCTTGTCGCCGGTGATGTCGATCAACTGTTCGGTCTCGACGTGGACCGGTCCCACCGGCAGGAAACGGTCCTTAGAGAACTTGTTGCCGGAGTTGAAGTATTTGCCGTCGGCCTCCTTTGTTTCGCCCATCGAGGTATAGCCGTGGCCCGGCTGGTAATGCACGTCGATGCGGTCGAGCACCACCTTGGCCTGCTTGTCGCCCTTGAACTGCGCGATGGCGGCAGCGACGTTCCATTTGACCACCTGGCTGTCGAGGAAGAGCGAGGTGTAGGCGTTGCCGCGGCCGTCGAAGCCGGTGTGCAAGGGACCCAGGCCGATTTCCGGCTCGGCAACAACGGTGTCGCGCGGCTCTTTGAGTTCGCCGTTGAACCACTTCAGCACCAGTTCATGCTCGATCACCGTCGCGGTCGGCGACAGCTTGCCGGCGCAGACGTAGTACTTGCCGTCCGGGGTGATGTTTACACCGTGCGGGTTCTTGGGTACCGGCACGTAGCAGGTTAGCGCCGTCTTCGGGTCCTTGTTGGCTGCTTTCGTTCCGTCCACTACCGGCACTTTGGAATCGCCGATGGTGAAGGTTTTGCCCGCCTTGATTGTCGCTTCGATGCGCTCGATGTTGAAGAAGACGCAGGCGTCGCGCTCGGCCGACATCATGTCAGCAAACAGGAGTCCGTTTTCGGTGTTGTAGCTGTTGAGAGCCGCCAGCTTGCCGTCATACGACGTGGCACATAGGTCCATATTGCCGTCGATCTTGACCTGCCAGCGAACGGCCATGCTTTCGGCATCGACGCAGGTGAGCAGGCAGGCGTAGGCAGCGGCATTCTTCCAGTCGTTGGGCTTGTTGGGCAACGGCACGTGAAACTCGGCGCCGCAGAACACGCGCGTGGTGTGGTTGATGCTGGCGTCCACCGGGTCGCGCTTGTCCGGGAAAATACCGTGAAAACCCTGAACGTTGGGAATCTCGGTGATCTTGTCGCACTCCAGGTAATCGCCCCGGATGCGGGCCATCCGGTCGTTGAGCTTGTCGTTAACCCAGAAGTACTTGCCGTCGTAAGTGCCGTCGGTGTACGAGCCGTGAACGTGGTGGGTGTCGCCGGTGCGGTACTTGAGGCTGCCGTCTGGTTTGGTGCCGAGAATCTTTTTCGATTCGTTGGTGATGCCCCAGCCTGACATCGCATCGGTGTTGAAAACCGGGATGCGCTTGAGGGTGCGCCCCGACGGTACGCCGTAGATGCGCACCTCGCCCGAGTGCCCGCCGCTGGAGAGTATGTAGTAATCGTCGAGCTGTCCCGGCGCCACGTCGCTCTTGACGTGAGCAACGCCGTCAGCGACCGGTTTGGCTGGAGCCGGTGCACTGGCCGTCGCTGGCGGGGCCTGTTCAGTCTTGTTGCACCCCGCCAGGCCGAGGCTGATGCCGGCACCGGCCAAGCCGGCGATCCCGGCGGTGTTCAGAAATTTGCGCCGCGTGGTAACGGGCGGAACTTCGGGTTTATTGTCATCGCTCATAGTTATGCACTCCTTCAGAGACTCGGGCATTCCACAAGTTTTTAACGGGATTTGCGAAAGCCTTGATTAGCGAAGATTCGCCTCGCGAACGATGGCACGGGTCAACGTACCGTTTAGATAAACCGATTATTTATTATTTGTTTTTTTTACGTCGTTGTTAACGAAACCTGGAGTCTGGATACCTGAAAATATGTTCAGTGTCTGGCTCTTGAGTTGATCCTGCATCTTATGAACCATCTTCTTGCTCTGATCCATGTAGGTCGACATCATCGTCTGCATGGCAGGACCCTGAAAATTCATGAACTGGGACCACATGTCGCTTTGCACCTGCTTGCTGTTTTCACCATAGAGCGAATACGATTGTTCGTTAAGTTTCTTCTGGAAGTCCGTAAACGACTTGATGTTCGTTTCCAGATATTTACCCAGCATCCCCTCCATGGCATGACCGTAGAAACGGATCATCTGCGACAACAACTCGGTGGTGAATAAGGGAACGCCCGCCGTTTCCTCTTCAATGATGATTTGCAGCAGGATGCTGCGCGTCAGGTCCTCGCCACTTTTCGCATCAACCACCTTGAAGTTCTCAAGCGCAAGAACGAGACCTTTGACATCACTCAGGGTGATGTAGGCACTCGTTTTGGTGTCGTACAAACGGCGATTCGGGTATTTTTTGACCAGCCGCAACGACTCAGGCATGAAGACCTCTCCAATGGCAAATCAAACGAAGTACGCTCTTGGAGGCGTATCAATGCTGCATGGCACAATTATACCTCAGAAAAAAAACAGGCTCTGCAACAGAGCCCGTCTTGTTCCTGGTTTGCCGAATGTCACTGATAGTACAAGCCGCCATTGATGTTCATCGTCGCACCGGTCATGAAAGCGGCGATGTCGGAGGCCAGATAAGCACAGGCGCCGCCAATTTCTTCGGGCTTGGCCAGGCGCTTCATCGGCACCGTCTCAATGATGCTTTGCAGGACCTCAGGCTTGATGGCCATGACCATTTTGGTTGCTACATAACCTGGGGCAATGGCGTTGACGGTCACGCCCTTGGCCGCCAACTCGGCCGCCAGCGCTTTGGTAAAACCGATCACCCCGGCCTTGGCCGCTGAATAGTTGGTTTGGCCCGCCTGCCCCTTGAGTCCATTGACCGAGGAAATGTTGATGATGCGCCCCCAGCCACGCTCGGCCATCTTGCTGGAAACCTGTTTGCTCATATTGAACAGGCTGCTCAGGTTGGTGGCAATCACTGCATCCCACTGGCCCAGTTCCATCTTTGCAAACATGCGGTCACGCGTAATCCCGGCGTTGTTCACCAGAATATCAATCGGCCCTGCCTTGGCTTCTGCCTCGGCGACCATGGCAACACACGAGTCAAAACTCGAAATATCGCCAGAAACACAAACGAAATCCTTGAAACCGGCATCAGCCATTTCCTTGGTCCACTCATCCGGCTTGTCGAATTCGGGATGGTAGGCGGCAACCACCTTGTGTCCAGCCTTGCAGAGTTCCTGACAGATTGCGGTACCGAGACCGCCCATCGCACCTGTAACCAGAGCAACACGTTGCGTCATGATATTTCCTTTCGTTTATAAACCAATGGGATTGCCGTTTTTTCCTTCCCTTCATTGTACGACCGACAACAATAGATTAGAAAATGGCAGGACCGTGATACTATCAGGTTTCCTCGTGGCGCCATTCAACAGTCTTGGTGCTCGTCCGATCTGGCTAGGCATTCTCGCCTGCCCGACCCACAAATCCCGTTGTATTTGCCCAGACTGGTACGTGCATTAGCGGGTTCCGCGCACGCATGGCAAATATCTGGAGTTCTCTCGCATGAAATTTACCGAACTGGGTCTCGTACCCGAGATCCTTCGTTCCATTGCCGATCAAGGCTACGAAACCCCTACCCCGATTCAGGCCCAGGCCATTCCCGTTGTTCTTTCCGGACGCGACCTGATGGCCTGCGCGCAAACAGGTACCGGCAAGACCGCCGGCTTTACCCTGCCCATTCTTAACCGTCTGGCGGCCTCCCGGGTAAGCGGGCCGCGAAAAATCCGCGTACTGATCCTGACACCGACGCGCGAGCTTGCTGCTCAGGTTGAGGAAAGCGTTCGCACTTACGGCGCCCACCTGCCCTTCAAGTCACTCGTCATTTTTGGCGGCGTCGGCATGAATCCGCAGATTTCAGCGCTCAGGAGCGGCGTCGACATCCTCGTAGCCACCCCCGGTCGACTGCTCGACCATGTGCAGCAGCGCAACATCGACCTTTCGGGCGTTGAAGTTCTGGTCCTCGACGAAGCCGACCGGATGCTCGACATGGGCTTTATTCACGACATCAAACGCGTCATCGCACTGCTGCCAAAGAAGCGGCAGAATCTGCTCTTCTCAGCGACCTTTTCGGATGAAATACGCACCTTGGCCAGCACCTTTCTGGTTCAGCCCGAATATGTCGAGTCCGAGCGGCGCAATACGGCGCCGGAACTCGTCAAGCAGTACGTCTACAAAGTCGACCGCGAACGCAAGCGTGACCTGCTGGTCGATCTGATCAGGGACAATGGCTGGTATCAGGTACTAGTATTCACACGCACCAAATGGGGCGCCAATGGCCTTGCCGACAAGCTGCTCAAGGCCGGCATCGAAGCTGACGCCATTCACGGCAACAAGAGCCAGAATGCGCGCACCCGGGCTCTGGCCAACTTCAAGAGCGGCAAGCTGCACGTTCTGGTCGCCACCGACATCGCGGCGCGCGGTATTGATATCGACGAGTTGCCTCATGTCGTCAATTACGAATTGCCGAACGTCGCCGAAGACTACGTGCATCGCATTGGCCGTACCGGCCGCGCAGGCACCGAAGGCTCTGCCGTTTCGCTGGTCTGCGTCGATGAACTCAAGCTCTTGCACGACATCGAGCGCCTGCTCAAGAAACAGATTGAGGTCGTGGCCTATCCGGACTACGCGCCCGACCCCAGCATCCGCGCCGAACCAATTCTGATGCGTTCGGCCGGTACCCGCGGCGGACAACGCTCTTCGAGCGGCCGTCCGGGTGGCGGTGCACGCCCAGGTTCACCCAGCCGCTCCAGCAGCGGCAAGCCGTCAGCCGGCGGTGCACACCGCAGCGGCAACCGGCACCACTAAACGTCATCAATCGTCCGGAAGCATCAGGATTTCGGCTGACACGATAAAATGCGCAGATCAGCCGGTTGCCGACCGGCTTTCTCCGATGATTTCAATGCCTGCACCCTTCCTTTCGGTCATCATTCCGGCACTTAACGAAGGCGCGCAGATTCGGGCCTGGCTTGAGTCGCTGCAATCCCTGCGCAGCCAGGGCGCAGCGCTGATTCTGGTCGATGGCGGCAGTAGCGACGATACCGCTGAGCAGGCCCGTCCGCTACTTGACCGGCTCATTGTTTCGCCACGCGGCCGCGCGCTGCAATTGAACGCCGGCGCTGTGACCTGCACCAGCGAGGTGCTGCTGTTCCTGCATGCTGACACCAGCCTTCCCCCTTCGGCATTCGAGCATATTAATACAGCAATCAAGGCCGGCGCACTGTGGGGCCGATTCGACGTGCATATCGCCGGCACCCACCCCTTGCTGCCAGTCGTTGCACGCCTGATGAACTGGCGCTCGAGACTGACCGGAATCGCTACCGGCGATCAGGCAATTTTCGTTCGCCGCGTGGTTTTTCAGCAGCTTGGCGGCTATCCTGAGCTACCTGTGATGGAAGACATCGCGCTGTCGGCAAAACTCAAGCGGATTGCTGCACCAGCCTGTCTGCGCCACTGCGTCACCACCTCGGGGCGGCGCTGGGAGAAGCACGGGGTAGTGCGCACCATTCTGCTCATGTGGCGTTTGCGCGCTGAGTTTTTTTTCGGCGCGGACCCAGAGCAACTGGCCATTCGTTATGGTTACACGCCCCGGCAACGCTGATCTGATGGACATCGCCATTTTTGCCAAGGCGCCGCAGCCTGGCGCCGCCAAAACGAGGCTGATTCCTGCCCTGAGTGCCGCTGCTGCGGCACGCTTGCAGCGTCAACTGACCTTGAGCGCCTTGCAACTCGCCAACTGCTTCGCGTCGGGAAAAGTTACCCTGCACTGTGCTCCCGACATCAATCACCGTTTTTTCCGGGCCCTGCGCGACTATCGTGGCGTCAGCGTCTGTGCGCAATCGGGGGCGGACCTGGGAGCGCGCATGGCACACGCCTTTGCCAAACACGCTGGCCCCCTGCTGCTCATCGGCACCGACTGCCCCGCCTTGCAATGCATGCATCTGACCACTGCGGAAAGCGCGCTGCGTGCAGGAAACGATGCGGTTTTTATTCCAGCCGAAGATGGCGGCTATGTGCTGATCGGGCTGAACCGTCCACACACCCGTTTGTTTGAAGACATTGACTGGGGAAGCGAGCGGGTGATGGCGCAGACCCGTGAGCGGCTGATCGAGCTGGGGCTGCGCTGGGCAGAACCTTTTACACTGTGGGATCTGGATCGACCTGATGATCTGCAACGACTGGCCAAACTTGGGCGAGAAGGAGTAAGCCCTTGAATTTGAGCTTTCAAGAATGATTCGTCTAGTACTGATCGGCGGCGGTCACGCCCATGTGCAGGTTCTCGCTGCGCTGGCCAGGCAGCCTTTCGCAGATTGCGAAGTCACTCTGATCTCGCCGTTTCCAAGACAGATTTATTCCGGCATGTTACCGGGCTGGATCGCTGGTCACTACAGCATTGAGCAATGCGCCATTCCGATCGTGGATTTGGCCAGACGCTCTGGAGTACGGTTTATCGAAAGCGCGTGCACGGCTCTCGATATTGAATCGAAACGGGCACACTGCGCCAATGGTGAAATCGTCGCCTTTGACGCAGTTTCCATCGACAGCGGACCCATCGTTGATTTGGGGAGCGTCCCCGGCATCCTGGAAAATGCCATTCCAATCCGCCCGATCGAAGGCTTTGTGGCGGTGTGGCCCAGCATGCTTGAGCGCGCTCGCCATAACAACGCCTACACCCTGTCGATTGTCGGTGATGGTGCAGCGGGAACGGAACTGGCCTTCGCCATTCAAGAACGATTTACCATCGAGCAGCTCACCCATGCTCGCGTCATTCTGATTGGCGGCAGCAAGCTGGCACTGACTGGGTTGCCAGAAAGACTAAGAGACGCCGCCCTCAGCCTGCTCAAACAACGCAATATTGAGCACCTTGGAGAGCGCCCTGCAAGCGCTTTCCTGCCGGGCCGTGTACGCTTATCCGATGCTTCAGAAATTGCCTGCGATGCCAGCTTGGTGGTGACCGGTGCCGCCGCACCGTTATGGCCAGCGGCAAGTGGCATGGCATGCGATGCGAATGGCTTTATCCGGGTCACTGCAACGCTGCAAAGCATATCTCATCGGTTTGTGTTCGCCGCTGGCGACGTGGCGGCCTATGCCGAGCCGAGGCCAAAATCCGGCGTCTTCGCCGTACGTGCCGGCCCGTTGCTCGCCGACAACCTGCGTGCTTACTGTACTGGCAGGACATTATGCCGATGGAATTCGCAGAAAAATGCGCTTTACCTGATCAGCACCGGCAAGCGCCACGCGCTGGCGGCCTGGGGACCACTGAGTATCGGCGGAGATTGGGTTTGGCGCTGGAAAGACCGGATTGATCGCCGCTTCATGCAACGATTCACTTGACCTAGCGTGGAGGAACTTGTCGACTGCGCCAGAAACGAAGGTGGCGAGCCTTACCCCGGCACTCGCAGTAAATGGCTGTGGCTGCTCCCTTCCGGACCTGACCAGGTTCACCACCCTGCAATGCGGGGGGACCCGCCGGGACGAATAATACCATCATTACATGGTCGCACAGCGATCACAAAAACCATCTCAACCGGACATGCCTTCATGATGACTTACGAACAACACCTCGACGAAGTCGCCACCTTGCTCACCGAAATCTACACCCTGAGCGACGAGACGGCCATTGGCTTCGTCATGCGCGCCCAGGCCGATGATTATTTCAGCGGGCACGATGATGACCCGTCAATATGCACCAGGGAACGTGCCGAACAAGACGCCCGCGCCGTGTTTAAGGGCTACAAGCCGGAAAAATAACGCGCTCGCCCGCCGTCAGCCAATGGCGGGAAGCTTCGTCAGCGCGTCCTTTAAATCGTCGTCATCCAGTGTGACAAGCAGCAGCAGTCCGGCACGCAACATTTCGCTCTTCTTCACGGTGATCCCCAGAGCGGCCAGCCGCTGTTTGAGATCAACCAACTGTGCATGCTCGTCCTCACGCATTGAAAATTTCTCGCGAACCAACTCGACCTCCTTCAGTTTTTTGTCGAGCGGTCGCGGGAAAACCTTGGCCAGCCGCTTGCGCTTTTTTGCCGCGCTGCCACCGGATGACTCCGGAGCCGCTGGGGCCAGCTTGCTTGTGAAGGATTTTCTCTGCATGTGGGCGCCCGCCTTTTTCGCTGTAACTCGAGTTGCCCTGATTGTACTCGCTGGCTTTGCCGGTGCGGCGTCAAACGCCGCACCGCTCTAGGCTAATCCTCGATGCGCATGCCGTAGAAGCTGCGATAGACGAAGGTCAGGTTAAACAACAGGAAAACGGACGCCAACGCCCAGGCCAGATTCTGTTGCCCCTGCGCGACAAGACCGACGGCCATTTCAACAGCCAGCAGGCCAAAAAGGGTGGTGAATTTGATGATCGGGTTCATCGCCACCGAGCAGGTATCCTTGAACGGATCACCGACCGTGTCGCCGATCACCGCTGCCGCATGCAACTCAGTACCCTTGGCGCGCAATTCGGTTTCGACAATCTTTTTGGCGTTATCCCACGCCCCGCCGGCGTTGGCCATGAACACAGCCTGGTATAGCCCGATAATGGCCAGCGAGATCAGATAGCCGATGAAGAAAAAGGGCTCGATGAAGGCGCAGGCCAGTGTGCCGAAAAACACCGCCATAAAGATGTTGAACATGCCTTTCTGGGCATACTGGGTGCAGATGGCCACTACACGCTTGCTGTCTTCGACGTTGGCCTTGGTCGAACCTTCGTCAAGCTTCATATTGAGTTTGATGAATTCAACGGCGCGGTAGGCGCCGGTCGATACCGCCTGAGTCGAGGCGCCGGAGAACCAGAAGATCGTCGCGCCGCCTGAAATCAGGCCGAGCAGGAAGGGCGGGTGCAACATCGACAGGTGGCTAACATTGTTGGCCAGGCCGTCGGTGAGCAGCATGATTATGGAAAACACCATGGTCGCCGCGCCGACGACCGCGGTACCGATCAGCACCGGCTTGGCGGTAGCCTTAAAGGTATTGCCGCAGCCGTCGTTCTCTTCGAGCAATTCCTTGGCCTTTTCGAAATTCAGGGTGATGCCGAAAGCATCCTTCACTTCGGCTTCGATGCCCGGAATCTGTTCGATGGTCGATAATTCATAGACCGACTGGGCGTTATCGGTTACCGGGCCATAACTGTCGACGGCGATGGTCACCGGACCCATGCCGAGAAAGCCGAAGGCAACCAGGCCGAAAGAGAAAACGGAAGCCATGATGCCGGCCTTGGCCGGATCGGGGTTGATCACCAGCGACAGGTCGCCCTGCGATACCAGGTAGGCGCCAGTCATCAATGCAACGATGATTACCCCCATCCAGAATGCCGAGAAATTTCCGGCGGTAAGGCCGGCCAGGATATTCAGACTGGCGCCGCCTTCGCGCGAGGCGGTGACGACTTCACGAACGTGCCTGGAGTTGGTCGACGTGAAGACCTTGACCACTTCCGGGATGATCGCACCAGCCAGCGTACCGAAGGTTATGATCAACGAGAGTTGCCACCACAGATTCACGTAAACGACACCACCGATCGTGATGTTGCCGATCAACATCTTGGAAACGATGAAGGTGATGATCAGCGAGACGATCGAAGTGACCCATACCAGCGAGGTGAGTGGCGCTTCGAAGTTGAAGTGGGCCGAATGGCCGTATTTGGCCTTCATGACAAGTTCGTTGCCGATGTAGGAGATGCCGGAGGCGATGATCATCATCACGCGCATGACGAAGATCCAGACCAGCAGTTGCACCTGTACGGCGGCCTCGGGTACGGCCAGCAGGATGAAGCTGATCAGCGCGACGCCGGTAACGCCGTAGGTTTCAAAGCCATCAGCCGTCGGGCCAACCGAGTCGCCGGCGTTGTCGCCGGTACAGTCGGCGATGACGCCGGGATTGCGCGGGTCGTCTTCCTTGACCTTGAAGACGATTTTCATCAGGTCCGAACCGATATCGGCAATCTTGGTGAAGATGCCGCCAGCGATGCGCAAGGCGGCCGCGCCAAGCGATTCACCGATGGCAAAGCCGATGAAGCATTTGCCGGCCAGTTCGGGCGAGACGAAGAGCAGGATGCCGAGCATGATCAAGAGTTCGGTCGAGATCAGCATCATGCCAACGGAAATTCCCGACTTCATCGGAATCGCATAAACCGGGAAAGGCTTGCCTTCAAGTGAGGCGAAGGCGGTGCGGCTGTTGGCCAGGGTGTTGATACGGATGCCGAACCAAGCCACACCGAAGGAGCCGGCGATGCCGATCAGCGAGAAGGCGAGAATGAGGGCGACTTCGGAGGCTGCCATGTGCTGCACCCAGCCAAAGTAGGCGACGATGATAACGCCGATGAAAATCTCGAGCAGGAGAATAAACTTGCCCTGGGTAATCATATAGGTCTTGCAGGTTTCGTAGATCAGTTCGCTGACTTCGGCCATCGAGCGATGCACGGGCATGGCCTTGACCTGGGCATAGATGACGGCGCCAAAGGCCAGTCCGGCAACGCAGACGATCAGACCGTAGGCCAGCAGTTGCCAGCCACTCATGCCGCCCAGGAAACTCGCCAGAGCAAGGTCTTTCAGATTCGGCAAGACCAGATTGGCTTCGGAACTGGCGAACACCGGAGAGGCCGCAGCAAGCATCAGCATGGCAAGAACACCCTTGAGCATGTGCACCGGGTGCAGTCTTGAGGCAAGTAACGAGTCAGGGAATTTCATTGAACTTTCCTTTTAATCGCTGGTTGAAAAGCAGAGTGTCAAATGGAAGTGCAGGCTTTCGATGTTCTGGACCTTGTCAAGCCTGAAGTACGATGCTTCCTGTGCCGCATAGTTTAGCTGTTTCGCAATAAACTCATAGGGAATTTTTCCAGCATGACGTTCGAGCCCGATTATGTCATGGTATTTAAGCTTGCCCCGCACGACAACTCTTGATGGCCTTGTCTTTCCCCAGAGCTAGCAGCCAGTCTGCCAGTTGCCGGCCAAACTCGCTGCTAGCCGCCACCAGCGCATTGACGCCGCCCTGTGCGTCCGGGCTTGCTGCGGGGATCTCAATGGTCATCTGCCACTCGCCCACGAGTTGTCTTTTGGCATCAATCAGTCTGACGCTGCCCTGAACCACCCCACGGCTTTGCTGCGGCGAATCAAATATCTGTGAAAACTCTTGCAACTCGACCTTGAGCAGACAATCGATCGTCGCAGATCCGCCAACCCTCGCCACTCCCAGTTGCTGCCGAAGCAGTTGCGCAAGCAGCACACCCGGTGCGTCAGCCCAACGGCTGCCAGAATATTCACGTGGCATTTTCTGGTCTGCGTAGGCCAGCCGATAATCAACGTTTGGCGCATCGAACCAGGAAGGCGACCTGACCTCAAGCGCCAATCCCGACCAGCGCCCGTCGGTAAACAGGCGCGCCGCCGGCAAGCCGAAGTCATACACGACGACAGGTGGCGCATTTCTCGCGCCTCCGATACAGCCGCCTAGCAACACCACGGCAAACAGAATGAAAATTTTCTTCATGGTTGCCTCCTGATCATGTCTGGCGCAATGAAGCCGGCTTCACCGGGTCCGGGTAGCGCTTTCTGCCGACCAAAAATCAGGCTCTGCGGCGAGTCTTCGAGCATCTGCAGCACACGACGAAGCTGATGCGAGTTGGCAGAGAGTTCGCTAATCAAGTCGTTGAACCGCGGCATCAGCGCTCCGGCGCCACCGCCTGTCGGATCGCCGAGCGTGGTATCGAGCTTCTCGCTGACCGATTGCAATCGCGCCACCAGGTCACGTGCTTCGGAAAAGAAGGGGCCAGCCTGCCCGGCAGCCTGATCGATACGCGCCAGAGAGGAGCTCATCAGGCGTATGTTCTCCGACGTCAGCAACTGCCGCAACTGGGCTGTTGCTTCCCGGGAATTCTCAGTCGTGGCTTCAAGATTGGCCAGCGTTTTCGCAATGCTCTGACGATTTTCAGGACTCAGAAGCTGATTGGCGCTGAGCAGAAAATCGCGGGCGTTACGCAGAGTTTCGCCACCGACATCCGAGAGCTCCTGGATCAGCGAATCCTGCATGGGAATCCGGGTCAGTTCGCCGCGCACGGCTGTCAGCGGTGTTTTATCCTTCCCGGCATCTTCGAGGAGCACGTGGGCAATTCCCGTCACGCCCTGAAAGCCGAGTTTGGCCGTGGTTCCTCGCGTAACCGGAATGGTCTGCATGATGCTGATGCGAATCAGCGTGCTGCTAAAATCACTGGGATCGAGTTCGATGGATTCCACCTTGCCAACCCGAACGCCGCGATAGCGAACCTGCCCTTGCTGGCTAAGCCCGCTGATATTTTTTTTGGTGGTGACCAAAAACTCATTGCTCAACTCTTGCTTGCCGCCAAACCACCACAGCGCAGCGACCGCAGAAAAACCCAGGCACAGGGCAAACAATCCGGCAAGCAGCGCGTGTGAACGATTTTCCATGATTAAACCAACCCTTTTTGCATAACTGCCGCAGCGTGCTCGGAACAGAAAAAACTGCGGATGAACGGATGATCGACGGCAAGCACTTCGGTGGGAGTGCCGCAGGCGATAATACGCTGCTCGGCAAGCACCGCGACACGGTTCGCCAGACCCGCCAGTGTATCGAGATCGTGAGTGACCATGACGACGGTGAACCCCAGCTCTTTTTGCAGCATCCTGATCAATTTGACAAAGTTATCGGCCAGATCAGGATCAAGACCCGCCGTTGGTTCATCGAGCACCAGCAGTTCCGGCTCCAGCGACAGCGCTCGCGCCAAAGCTACGCGCTTGACCATTCCTCCCGACAACTCGGCAGGCATCAACTGCCCATGACGCGGTTCAAGCTCGACCATGCCGAGTTTCAGGAAAACCAGATCGCGGATTATTCCCTCATCAAGTACACGTAATTCACGCAGAGGAAAAGCGATGTTGTCATACACCGAAAGCGCAGAAAACAAAGCGCCCTGCTGAAAAAGCATGCCGAAACGGCGACGCACGCCAAGGCGAAGCAGCGGATTAGCATCAAATATCGAATGGCCAAAGAGCCTGACCGTTCCCGTGTTCGGTACCAGCAAACCGACAACCTCGCGCAACAGCGTCGTCTTGCCGCTACCTGAACCGCCAACCAGCCCGAGTATCTGGCCCGCCTCGACATCAAGATCAATGTTCCGATGAACGATGGTTTCACCAAATTGCGTGCTCACCCCGCGCATCTGGATGACCGGGATGGTCACCGGCGCACTGGACGTGGCATTCATGAGTGTCACGCGCCTCCCGGCATGCCCAGATTGCGGGTCAAAATCGCAAACACGGCATCAACGACAATAACAACGGTAATCGCCGTGACAACTGCGGTCGTCGTTTTCGATGACAGACTTTCGGTATTCGGCCGAACTTTCAGACCAAAGTGGCAGGCAATCAGCGCGATCAGAATGCCAAAGAAAAAGCCTTTACCGATGCCGATCCAGACATTGGCGACCGGCACCACCTTGGGCAGGGCCTCAATGAAAAACCCATAGGACAAAGCCATCTCAAGATTCGCCGCCACCATGCCACCGAGAATGCCCGCTGCCGCACACCAGATCACCAGCAGCGGCATAGCGATCGACAGCGCCGCCACCTTCGGCAAAACCAGGCGCAAACTGCGCGAGACCCCCATTGTCGCCAGCGCATCAATCTCCTCGGTTACCCGCATGACGCCAATCTGCGCGGTCATCGCCGAACCGGAACGACCGGCGACGAGAACTGCGACAATCACCGGCCCCAGTTCGCGAATAATGCTGATCCCAAGCAAATTGACGATGTAGATATCGGCGCCGAAGGTCTTCAGTTGCAAGGAAGACAAGTAGGACAGAACAACGCCGATCAGAAAACCAACCAGCGCAGTCACTGGTAGCGCCTGAGCGCCACTCTTATAGAGATTGGCCGAAAACTCGCGCCACGGGATATCGCGCGGATGCGCAAAGAGATGCCCCAGGTCGAGCAGCAACTGTCCGATCAAAGCGACAATTTCGCGTAGATTTTTTCCCGAAGACAGGACCAGCCGCCCCAAGCCCCTCAGCCAGACATGGCGCTGTATCCGGGGGGTGGAACGACGATCGCTGTGGTCCGTCGCGGCCCGTTCAAGAACTGATCGTTGCTGCGCTGAAGCCTTGAGTGAAGCCGGCCAGTGACGACCCCAGGCGCGCCAGAGCACAATGGCGCCGACACTGTCGATATGCGCGATGCTTTGCAAATCCCAGTCGCCGCCCCGCGTTGCCAGCATTTGCAAGCGGGCCTCAAATCCGGCCAGGGAGCTCGACAAGTTGGCCAGGGTCCAGTCTCCGGAAAGCCTGATCTGGAGTTGTCCTTGGTGCTCAACGGCAGTAATCTCAGCCTGCGCCATGCGGACTATTCCGGCGCGTGAACTTTGGCCCGGCGCTTGACCCTCAGGGCGCCACCAATACGCTGCCAGACCTGGGCTTCATCGACCAGAGCGGCCGCACTGAGCGGATTGGCATGCAGCCAGTCGGCGGGAAGCTCAAGCTGGAAGCCGGCGCCCGTCTGCTTAACAAGGATTGGCGGCAAAGGCTGGTCGTCACGCGAGCGATGCAGAAGCACTGCCGCACGAAGGCAGAAAACAAGTCGCCAAACGGCGTCAGACGCGGCTGTCGACGGAAGTTTTTCCAGCTTGCCCCGCTGTCCGAGCACCAGGAGCGCCAGGCGCTCCTGGTCCTGTTTCGAGAAGCCCGGCATATCGGCATAGCTGACGATATAAGCCCCGTGCTTGTGAAAACCGCTGTGAGAAATAGATATCCCGATTTCGTGCAAGGCCACGGCCCAGCGCAAAAAATGGACATCGCCCTCGTGTTCAGGCGAATCGATTTCGATCAATTGACCGAGCAAGGCCAGCGCCGTCTGCTCGACACGTTCGGCCTGCTGGGTATCCACCTGGTAGCGGCGCATGAACTGGCGCACCGTCGCATCGCGCATATCCTGATGATGAAAGCGCCCGAGCAGGTCGTAGAGCACCCCGAGGCGCAAAGCGCCTACAGAATAGCTTATGCGCTCGATATCCAATTCGGAAAAGATCGCCGACATGATCGCAACGCCACCCGGCAAAACCGGAATACGGTCAGCGCGCAAACCCGCCAACTTTAAATTTGCAGCCGAGCCCGCGCGAATCATCAAGGCATGCAGCTTGGCTAAGCCCTCACGGGTAATACCGCTGACGCCTTCAGGATTAAGCCCATTGCATTCGAGCAGATCGGCGATGGCACGCGCCGTCCCCGAGGACGCAACGGCTTCGGTCCAGCCGATTCGCCGGTATTCCAGAACGATCGTTTGAACCTCACGAGCCGCCGATACTTCAGCTTCAAAGAAACGCTTCCTGTCCACTTTGCCATCCGGAAAGAAACGCAGGGAATAGCTGACGCACCCCATGAACAGCGACTCCATGACCAGCGGATCGAGCTTTTTACCAATAATGAATTCGGTCGAGCCACCACCGATATCAATGACCAGGCGCTTGTGTTCGACGGCCGGCAAGGCATGCGCGGCGCCAATGTAAATCAGGCGCGCTTCCTCACGACCGCCAATGATTTCAATCGGGAAGCCGAGCGCCGCCTCGGCGAGCGGAATAAATGTTCGGGCATTCTTGGCCACGCGCAGGGTATTAGTCGCCACGACACGCACGGCTTCGGGCTGAAAACCGCGCAAACGCTCGCCAAATCGGCGCAAAGCCTCGAGCGCGCGTTGCTGCGCAGGATCATCAAGCAATTTTTCTGGGGTCAATCCGGAGGCTAGGCGAACGGATTCTTTCAGCGTATCGAGCGGATAAATCTGGTTATCAACGACACGGCCAATCTGCAGACGGAAACTGTTGGAGCCAAGATCAACCGCAGCGATCTGTTCATAAACCATAAGCCGTTTCTCTGCCATCTGTTGTTTCTGTCGGCGATTATTCTAACACCGCCAAACCTGCGGCCATTGGCGAGAAAACGGCAATAGTTTTGGCAACGGAGTCGCACGCTTGCATCGCCCATCCATTCCTGATCCAATGGCCGTATGACGAATCGCATCGAGGTCCTTAATATCGGGGCGGCTCACTTCCCCGCCGAGAATTTCCTGAACCGTGAACTCGGCATCCTGGCGTTCAACCGGCGTGTGCTGTCACAAGCCAAAAACCCGCTTATCCCGCTGCTCGAACGACTGCGTTTCCTTTGCATCGTCAGTAGCAATCTCGACGAATTTTTCGAAATCCGTGTCGCCGGTCTCAAAGAGCAAGTCAAGCTCAACTCTGTCGCAGTCACTGCCGACGGCCTGACAGCACGTGCCGCCTACCGCCTGGTCAGTGATGAGGCGCACACGCTAGTTGAGGAACAATATGTACTGCTCAACGGCGAGGTACTGCCCAGGCTCGCCGCCGAAGGCATCCGCTTCATCCGCCGGACAGACTGGAACGAAGCCCAGCTCGCATGGATACAAGGCTATTTTTTCCGCGAAGTCATGCCGGTACTCACTCCGATCGGTCTTGATCCGTCGCATCCCTTCCCGCGGGTACTCAACAAGAGTCTGAATTTCGCCATTGAACTCGAAGGCAAGGATGCCTTTGGTCGCAGCTCCGGTGCCGCTATCGTCCAGGCGCCTCGCGTCCTGCCACGTGTCATCCGCCTGCCGCAGGAGCTCTGCGACTGTGAGTACGGCTTCGTGTTCCTCTCCTCGGTACTGCACACTTTTGTTGGCGAGTTGTTCTCCGGCATGAACGTCCTCGGTTGTTATCAGTTTCGTGTCACCCGCAATAGCGACCTCTTTGTCGATGAAGAAGAGGTGAAAAACCTGCGTGCGAAGATTCAGGGAGAGCTCCCGCAGCGGCACTTTGGCGATGGCGTTCGCCTGGAGGTGGCCGACAACTGCTCGGAGGTCATGGCCGAGTTCCTGCTGTCACAATTTAACCTTCACGACGCCGATCTCTATCGCGTCGCCGGCCCGGTGAACCTGGTGCGGCTGATGCAGGTACCCGATTGGGTGCTGCGTAACGACCTGAAATTTCAGCCCTTTCAGCCGGGAATACCGAAAGCGCTGCAAAAGTGCCACCATATGTTTGATGCCATACGCGGCGGTGACATCCTCCTGCACCACCCTTACCAGAGCTTCACCCCGGTCATCGAGCTGCTTGACCAGGCCGCGACCGATGTTCAGGTGGTGGCCATCAAGATGACGGTTTACCGCACCGGAACCGATTCTGTCCTGATGCAATCGCTGCTGCGCGCTGCTCAGAACGGCAAGGAAGTCACCGTTGTCGTCGAACTGATGGCGCGCTTTGACGAGGAAGCAAACATCGGCTGGGCAACCAAACTGGAGGAAGTTGGCGCCCATGTCATCTATGGCGTCGTCGGCTACAAAACTCACGCCAAGATGCTGATGATCGTGCGTCGTGAAGAAGGAAAGTCCGGCAGTTCGCTGCGCCGCTATGTGCATCTGGGCACCGGCAACTACCACCCGAAGACCGCTCGTCTTTATTCTGATTTCGGGCTGCTGACCTGCAATGAAGAGATAGGCGCCGACGTCAACGAGGTCTTCAAGCAACTCACCGGGCTCGGCCGCGCCCAATCACTGAAACATCTTTGGCAGGCGCCCTTTTCGTTGCAGCAGAACATCCTTGCCTCAATTCATGAAGAGGTCCGCGCCGCACGCGCCGGTAAGCGCTCGCGCATCATCGCCAAGATGAACTCACTGCTCGAACCCGAAGCCATCAGCGCGCTTTACGAGGCGTCGCAAGCCGGTGTCAAGATTGACCTGATCGTGCGTGGCGTTTGTGCTCTAAGACCAGGAATCAAGGGGTTGTCGGAGAATATTCGTGTCCGTTCGATTATTGGCAGGCTGCTTGAACATCATCGCGTTTTCTATTTTTATGCCGGTGGCGAGGAGAAGGTTTATCTCTCAAGCGCTGACTGGATGGAGCGCAATTTTTTCCGCCGCATCGAGCTTGCCTTCCCGGTACTCGACAAGAAACACAAGCGCCGGGTCATCGCCGAAGGACTACAGATTTATCTGACCGACAACCAGCAGTCCTGGGAGATGGACGCCAACGGCAGCTACCACCCACGCCGCACCTCGCGCAGCAAACCGCGTTGCGCCCAGAGCGAACTGATCGAGCTGCTCAAACCCTGATTCATGCGTCACATCAACAACGAGCTGGATATTACGCTGGTCGATTATTTCGCGAGGTAAAGAGAGTGCATATTCTGGGCATCGATGTGGGTGGAACGGGAATCAAGGCGGCCTTCGTTGACACTGAAATTGGCGCACTGCTGAGCGAACGAATCCGGGTCACGACGCCGCATCCGGCCACCCCCGCTGCGATTGGCGCGACACTGAAGGAACTGGTGGAACAGTACCAATGGAAGGGCCCAATCGGCATCGGCTTCCCCGCCGCCATCCAGCACGGCGTCGCCCGCACTGCGGCCAATATCGACCCATCCTTTATCGGCTTACCGATTACCGACTATTTTTCGCAGCAGACGGCTTGCCCAACTTACATGGTCAACGATGCCGATGCCGCCGGCCTGGCGGAAATTCGCTTCGGTGCCGGCAAGGGCAATACAGGTGTAGTGCTGATCATCACCATCGGCACCGGCCTGGGCACCGCCCTTTTCATCAACGGTCAACTGTTACCCAACACCGAACTGGGCCACCTACTCCTTGAAAACGGTGTCGAGGCGGAACATTACGCCTCCGAAACCGCTCGTCTCACAAAAAATCTTAAGTGGAAGGAATGGGGAACGCGCCTCAACCTTTATCTGAGCACCATGGAGACGCTGTTCTGGCCCGACCTGATCGTGCTCGGTGGTGGGGTCAGCGCTAAACTGCACAAGTTCTCAGGTCAACTCACCACCAAGGCGCCGGTAGTCGCCGCCAACTTTCTGAATCAGGCGGGAATTGTCGGTGCCGCGCTATTTGCCAAGGAAGAGCTGCAGCGCGTCGCTTGAGCGCCTGGCAGCACTGGCCGAAAGGATTGGGTAGGTTCACCTCTGATAATGACGGAAGTTGATACAGGCATTGGGATGCTGATCTGCTGCATAGCAGCTTGGATCACCTGAGGGCGGCTGAAAGCCTATTCCAGGCAAGTCCGTTATTCTTTGACTCTGCCGGGTACTTGGCTCACATCTCAGTCGAGTTGTTGCTTAAAGCGTGGCTATTGCATTCGGCTGGGAAGTTCTCGGGGATTCACGGCCTGCGCGATCTGTATGCTGAACTTGAAAAGGCCCACGGCGCCGCCACCCTAACGAAGAGGAAACTCGCGTTCTTGGCCTGCTCGACGAATATGCCCAACTTCGTTACCCCAAACGGGATAGTCCGATCGAAATAGGAGATGAGGATCTACCAGCGATTAATGCACTTGTAGAAGCCATCCTAGATCGTCTGCCTAGGGCTCTAACTAAGGCACTCGACAAAGACATACTCTGCGCTAAAGTCCCTCCCGAAGACGCACTTGGCCTGTACTCGGATTCGTCATTTGGTCGCGCATCCCTACACACTGATGGCTAACCCTGCAGTACAGGGACCTTGATAAACAGCGTATTGCTGCAGATACACTCACTCCATCTCACAACGTCCCACGCGCGATGATGGGTAAGGCGATGGGTGCGAAGCCATTGAATGGAAAGAATCCTTCAATAGCAAGGGATTCTGGCGGTGGGGCGGCAACTCCCGCCAAACTCCACCAACTCAGTGCGTTCTTACTTGCAAATGCTGCTTAGAACATTCGCGGAAAGATGCCTGACCAGCCGCAAGTCTATCAAATGCGATGTGTTGTTGCATCCGTGCTTATCCGGTTGTCTCCCAAATCCACTACCGGTAGTATGTTGAGCATCTGTGCCAACTTGGGATGGCCATGGTTATCGACGTGCTTGAACGAGACGATTTGCCGTTTCCCCGCTCGCTTCCCGAGTTTCAGCGACT
>NZ_JAPUVO010000124.1 GCF_029255185.1 Propionivibrio sp. | reverse complement strand
GTGCGCAAGACAACCGTCGGCGCCACCCCCAGCGACACCCTCTACTTCTACGACCTGGCCGGTCACCTGGTCGCCGAGAGCGACGCCACCGGCGTTATTCAGACCGAATACCTGTGGCTTGAGGATACCCCGCTGGTGGTGTTGCAATGAGGGCTGGGGTGATGAACCGTAGCGCAATGATTGGAAAATATTAATAGCTGCCATTCATGCAACAAAGTTGCATGAATGGCAGCCGTTTTAAAAAATCGTCATCAGCCGATGCACAGCGAATCAAAAAAGAATTCACGACGCCCAAGGGCGCGCCCCAACCCGGCACTGTGCGCGGGGGCACTGGTACGCATGCTGTGGGCCGCTGGTGCTCTGCTCCTCTTGTGGCTGACGATTCATTGGGCGCTGTCATGACGTGTGTCGCTCAAGCGATTGTTCGCTTTGATAACCTGACCCTTGGCTATAACCGGCATCCGGCGGTGCACCACCTCAAGGGCGAGATTGTCGCCGGCAGCCTGCTGGCGGTGGTCGGCCCGAACGGCGCCGGAAAGTCGACGCTACTCAAGGGCATCGTTGGCGAACTGCGTCCCTTGCAAGGGTGCGTCGAGTTGATCGGCATCAGTCGTGAAAACATCGCCTACCTCCCCCAGCAATCGACCCTTGACGGTAGCTTTCCCATTGTCATTTATGATTTTGTGGCCATGGGGCTATGGGCGCAATTTGGCGCTTTCCGCAGTTTCAATCGGAAGGCCAGGCAACGCATCGAGGAGGCGATCGCTACAGTCGGCCTGCATGGGCTGGAAAACCGTCCAATCGGCCAACTTTCCGGCGGTCAATTGCAAAGGGCGCGCTTTGCCCGCGTTATCTTGCAGGATTCACCGTTGGTACTACTCGACGAACCTTACGGCGCAATCGACGCCAATACGGTGCGTGACCTGGCAGCGCTGGTTCGGCGCTGGAACGGCGAAGGCCGCACGGTAATCAGCGTGTTGCACGATTTTGAGCATGTTCGTCAGGAATACCCAGAAACACTCCTGCTAGCACGTGAACTCGTGGCGCGTGGCTCGACCACCGAGGTTCTGAGCGAAGAAAATCTGCAACGCGCCCGCCATCTGGCTGAAGCGCAGGGCGAGGTCTCGGGAGCGCCGATCTGCCAAGCCAACAGCATAGCGGAGCACCACCATTGACGATCCTGACTGACACCCTGGCTGGCCTCCCATTATTCTCGCCCTTCATCGAATTCGGCTTCATGCGTCGGGCACTGGCTGGTTGCCTGGCGCTATCTCTAGGCGCCACGCCGATTGGCGTATTCTTGATGCTGCGCCGCATGAGTTTGGCCGGTGATGCGATTTCTCACGCCATTCTGCCCGGTGCCGCCGTCGGTTATCTGTTCGCTGGACTTTCACTCTCGGCGATGACGGTCGGCGGACTGGTCGCCGGAATTGCCGTGGCGCTGCTCGCCGGTGGCGTGGCGCGCAACTCGGTGATCAAGGAAGACACCAGTCTGGCCACCTTTTACCTGATTTCGCTGTCCGCCGGGGTATTGATCATCTCGATGCGCGGCAGCAACGTGGATTTGTTGCATGTATTGTTCGGCAGCGTACTTGCTCTGGATGACGCCGCCCTCCTCCTGCTGGCCGGCTTTGCCTCGTGTTCGATTGTCGCCATTGCCGCCGGTCTGCGCCTGGTCGTACTCGAATGCTGCGATCCAAGCTATCTCGCCCGCATCAGCCGTCTGAGCCCCTTGGCCCACTACGGTTTCATGGTGCTGGTCGTCCTTAATCTGATTGGCGGATTCCATGCGCTGGGGACACTGATGGCCGTCGGCATCATGATTCTGCCTTCGGCGGCTGCACGCTTTTGGGGCGACAACATTGTCCCGCTCATTCTGGTCGCGGTACTCATCGCCTTCACCGGCTCGCTGATTGGCCTGCTGCTCTCCTACTACGTCAATCTGCCCGCCGGCCCGGCCATCGTGCTGACCCTAGGCGGGCTCTATGTCCTGTCGATGATCGTAGGCCCACTCGGGCCGCTGGTCAGCCGCCTGCGGCCGCGCTGGCATTTCGAGCGCTAGGTAAAAAGCCAGTGGAATCATTGCAGAAAATAATCTTTCGCCTTCTGGCCCGACTTGCCCTGCTCGCCCTCATCATTCTGACGGCAAACACCGTTGCAGCAGAGCCACTCAAGGTCGTCGCCAGCTTCAGCATTCTGGCCGATCTGACGCAGCGCGTTGGTGCAGAGCGGGTAGAGGTTCATACATTGGTCGGCCAGAACGCGGACGCCCACGTTTATCAACCGACTCCCGCTGACGCCAAAACAATCGCTCAGGCCAGGCTGGTCATCGTCAATGGCTTTGGTTTCGAAGGCTGGATTGACCGCCTGGTCAAATCTTCGGGGTTTCGCGGTAAGGTGCTGACCGCCAGTAGTGGAGTTAAAACGCTCAAACGACCGTACTTTCGGAGTGATGCGCAGAACGCGCACAAGCATGACAACGAAATCGACCCGCACGCCTGGCAGGATCTTGCCAATGCCCTGCGCTATGTTGACAACATTGCGCAGGCCCTGGGTGACGCCGATCCGGCAGGCCGTGTGGTTTATCAAGCCAATGCTGCGAAATACAAGCAGGAAATTAGCGCTCTCGACGACGAGCTACGAAAATCCTTCAATGCCATCGCCCGGGAGCGCCGTAAAGTGGTCACCGCGCACGATGCTTTCGGCTATTTCAGTCGCGCCTATGGGATTGACTTCATCTCGCCGGTTGGCGTCAACACCGATGCGGAACCTTCGGCTGCCGATGTTGGGCGCATCATCCAGCAGATTCGCCGGGAGCGTATTCCAGCCGTGTTCATGGAAAGCATTTCAGATACACGACTGCTCGAACGCATTCGTCAGGAATCTGGCGCCCGTATCGGCGGCACTCTGTATTCCGACTCCCTGTCGAAGGCCGACGGACCCGCACCAACCTACCTTGACATGATGCGCCATAACGCCAGGACGCTTGCTGCAGCATTGGCCAATTAAGACATGAGCGCTTGTCCAGTACTACACGCTGCGAAAATGATAAAATTCCGCGTCCGGCAAATGACAAACAGAAATGCTTTGCCAAGTGGCAGATAAACTTCAGGACGGGATACCTGTTATTTATGGATACAAACCAGGACGCAAGCGCCGACAAAGTCGGCAAGGCGCTTAACGATCAGCGCTTCCAGATGCTGGAGGATATTGCCAAGGAACTAACCGGTGTCGTCGTTTTCCCCACCTCATTCGACGCCGCCTTGCGCCTGCGCAAGGAATTGCAGAATCCTGATCTGGCGACGGCGCGCATTGCCAGCGTCGTCAGCCTTGAGCCGCTGATTGCCACTAGACTGATGCACATGGCAAACTCCACCCTCTACAGCCCCGATGGCACACCGGCGCGCAATCTCCAGGCCGCCATCAGCCGTCTTGGCGTCAATTTGGTTCGCACCACCGCGCTGGGCATTGCCATGGGCCAGCTTATGCGCGCCAAGGAAATGTCAAGCTTCAGTGACATCGCCCAAACCCTCTGGAATCATTCAGTCAGAACGGCAGCAGCCGCCCGCATCCTGGCCCGCACGCAGACCCGGATCAATCCCGACGAAGCACTGCTGGCGGGCCTGGTGCACGATCTTGGCGCCTTCTACATGTTGTACCGTGCAGTCCAGTATCCGGAACTGTGCGCCCGACCGGACACCCTAAAACACCTCATCATGCAATGGCACGAAAGTGTCGGGGTCACGCTTCTTCACGCCCTCGGCATGTCCGAAGAGATTGTTGAAGCCACCATCGATCACGACCAACTGCGGACAACGCCGGTCGTGGTGCGCAAGCTGTCAGATATCGTTTATTACAGCAACATCCTCGCCGGCGCCCATTTCGAATGGTTTGACCAGAACATTGACCCGAATGCCGGCGAACCAGGAATCGTCCGTCGGCACTTCAGGGATCTCCTGGGTGAAATCGAATCCGATACCCGGGAAATGCAAGCCGTGTTCGCCTAAACCCACACCGAATTTGCGGTTAGAATTCCGCACAACTTTCGAGGAGCTTTTGATGACCACCCCGTTTGCCCGCGCCTGGGTTGCAGCGCTCGTCTTGTCCATGATTGCCCTCCCCGCCTGGGCTGGTGAGTTGGTCATGGTTGCCGGCATCCCCCTTGATTTCATCCTCTTCGCGCTGACCCTGCTCGGCGTCGCACTGTTTCACAACTACACGCTCTACGTCGGCCTTACCGGCCTGCTGACGATCACCCTGTACAAGCTCATCTTCACCGGCTTCAAGACCGGCGACGGCATGGCAGGACTGGCCGGACACTTCCAACACGAATGGGTGGTGCTGGCCAACCTCTTCTGCCTGCTGATGGGTTTTGCCCTGCTCTCGCGCCACTTCGAAAAGAGCCACGTTCCGGCCATCCTGCCCAAGTACTTGCCTGACGACTGGAAAGGCGGCTTCGTCATGCTGGTGATGGTCTTCGTACTGTCCAGCTTCCTCGACAATATCGCCGCCGCGCTGATCGGCGGCGCCATGGCGCACCAGTTGTTCAAGGCCAAGGTCCATGTCGGTTTTCTGGCGGCGATTGTTGCCGCCTCGAACGCCGGTGGCTCGGGCTCAGTGGTCGGCGATACGACAACGACAATGATGTGGATCGACGGCGTTAGCCCGATTACCGTATTTGATGCCTATGCCGCCGCCATACCCGCACTGTGTATCACCGCCTATTTTGGCGCCAAGCAGCAGCATGCCTATTCGCCGATCATCAAGCATGCCAATAGTCACGCCCGAGTCGACAAGGCTCGGGTCGGCATCGTTGCGCTGATCCTGATCTTCGCCATCGTCACCAACGTCGTCATCAATGTGAAGTTCAACCAGTTCGCAGACCTCTTCCCTTTCATCGGCGTTGGCGTATGGGCGGCAATCCTGCTTTCGATTTCGGTACGCCGCCCGGACTGGGAAGTGTTGCCGGAAACCTTCAAGGGAACGATCTTCTTGCTCTCGCTGGTCACCTGTGCGTCGATGATGCCGGTCGAAAAACTGCCAACGGCCTCGGCGCTGGCCGCGCTCAGCCTCGGCTTTGTCTCGGCGGTATTCGACAATATTCCGCTCACTGCGCTGGCGCTCAAGCAGGGTGGCTACGACTGGGGCTTCCTGGCCTATGCTGTTGGCTTTGGCGGTTCGATGATCTGGTTTGGTTCATCGGCCGGCGTAGCGCTCTCGAATATGTATCCGGAAGCCAAGTCGGTCGCCAACTGGCTGCGCCACGGCTGGCACGTCGCCCTCGCCTATGTGGTCGGTTTCGTCATCCTCTACGCTACGCTTGGCTGGCATCCGGACGTAGCACACAAGACCAGTGGCAGCGTGCAGGTAGAAAGTCATGTGCCCGACGGGAAGCCGGTGGCCAAATAATGAGCGAACGCGCCGCCAGTGCGTCATGCGACGCAGAATTATTCCGGAAACTTTTCGGTGCTGGGGTCTTTTTTTACGCCGGGCTTGCGTCCGCGCGCTGGCGCCGGTAAATCGCAGGACAGGCGGCAACTGGTGCCTTCGATTTTCTTGCCATCAATGAAACGTGTCACCTTGCAGCAAATCACGTCGCCTGAGGCCGAGAGTTGAGCGACCTGTACCTTCAATTGTGCCATCGGGATGTCAAGCGCCAGCGCGATATCGGCGTCGAGTTGCTCGCCGTTGGCTCTCAGATATTTAAGAATGGATGCGTTCATCTGGATATCCCCATAGTGCTATAAATAAAAAGAGCGTCAGTTTGCGCTTTAATTACCGCTCTGGCAATTGAAAGAGCAGATTGGAAATAAACTGTAAGGAAATCCTTCCCGCTACCGACCTAGGCTCTACGATCCACCATAAAGCCAATCAACCATGCATGCTATCTTGCCGCTTCTCGTAAAAACAGACTTCCCGGTACTAAAAAGGCGCAAGGTCGAAATTCTTCAGGTCAACCTCGGCTACCGCTGCAACCAGAGCTGTCTGCATTGTCATGTCAATGCCGGACCGCAGCGCAAGGAAGAGATGAGCAGTGAAACGATCGACTCCCTGATTGACTTCATTGCCGCCAGCCCGGAGGTCAAGATACTCGATCTGACTGGAGGTGCGCCGGAAATGAACCCCAACTTCCGCTCTCTGGTTGTCGCCGCGCGCCGTCGCGGGCTCAAAGTCATCGACCGTTGCAACCTGACCATCCTTGAAGAACCAGGCTTTGCTGACATGGCAGCGTTTCTCGCCGCGCACCGTGTTGAAATCGTCGCTTCGCTGCCCTGCTATCTTGAGGAGAACGTCGATAAGCAGCGCGGCAAAGGCACATTCAAGGCCAGTATCAAGGGGCTAAAGCGTTTGAATGCACTCGGTTATGGCGATCCGGAGAGCAATCTGATCTTAAATCTCGTCTTCAACCCGCAGGGCCCCAGCCTGCCGCCAGCGCAGGGGCCGCTGGAAACGGCCTACAAGGCGCATCTGGGGCAGGAATTCGGCATCGTCTTCAACCAGTTGTTCACGCTGACCAATATGCCGATCCAGCGCTTCGGCTCGATGCTCGTCTCCAAGGGGCAGTTCAACAGCTACATGCAGTTGCTGCGCAGCACGCACCGCGATGAAAACCTTGAGCATGTGATGTGTCTAAATCTGCTCTCGGTCGATTGGCAGGGTTATCTCTACGACTGCGATTTCAATCAGCAACTGGGCCTGCCAATGACTCTAGCCGGCCGCCCCCGCCTGCATATCAGTGAAGTGTGTGGTGAGGCAATCGACGACCACCTCATTCGCGTTGCCGACCATTGCTATGGTTGCACTGCGGGACAGGGCTCCAGTTGCGGTGGGGCACTGGGTAATGAAACCGTCGCTGCGCCGAACTGCAAGGGGACACTACGGGCCTGATTGCACCATCGAACGCGCGGCAAGCCCATGCCCCGTCGGCCTGAAGGCCGATCCACATAGGGAATCCAATGAACGCCCAACGACTGCTCCTGATTGCCGCGCTGCTTGGCCTGATTTCGAGCTATTTTGCTTTCGATCTCGGGCACTTTCTTAGCCTCGATTATTTCAAGAGCCGGCAAGCGGCGATCGAGACCTGGCGGTCAGCGCAACCGATGACGGCAACGCTGATCTACTTCGCCGCCTACGTCGTTGTCACCGCCTTGTCTCTGCCTGGCGCGGCGGTCATGACGCTGGTCGGCGGCGCCGTCTTCGGCCTGCTCTGGGGGCTACTACTGGTGTCCTTTGCCTCGTCGCTGGGCGCCACGCTAGCCTTCCTGGCTTCGCGTTTTCTGCTGCGCGAGTGGGTACAGCAGCATTTCGGCGACCGGCTGCACGCGATCAATGCCGGGGTCGAAAAAGAAGGCGGGTTTTATCTGTTTACGCTGCGCCTGGTTCCGGCTTTCCCCTTCTTCGTCATCAACCTGCTGATGGGGCTGACGCCAATCAGGACGCTGACCTTCTACTGGGTCAGCCAGATCGGGATGCTGGCCGGCACCCTGGCCTACGTGTACGCCGGAACGCAATTGGCAAAAATCGACAGCCTTTCGGGAATTCTCTCACCCGCCCTGCTCGGCTCCTTTGCTCTGCTCGGCGTCTTCCCGCTGCTTGCCAAAAAAGTCGTTGGGCTTGTTGCCGCAAAGAAAGTCTATGTCGGCTGGCAGAAACCGGCACGCTTCGAGCGCAACCTGATCGTTATCGGTGGTGGCTCGGCTGGTCTGGTTACTGCCTACATCGCCGCCGCGGTAAAAGCCAGCGTCACGCTGATCGAGAAGCACAAACTTGGCGGAGACTGCCTGAACACCGGCTGCATTCCGTCCAAGGCACTGATTCGCTCGGCCAAACTGCTCTCGCACATACAGCGCGCGCCGGAGTTCGGCATCCGCGAAGCGAGGGCTGAGTTTGACTTTGCCGAGGTTATGCAACGCGTGCAACAAGTCATCACCACCGTGGCGCCGCATGACTCGGCCGAACGCTATACCGGCCTTGGCGTCGAGGTCATAGCCGGCGCGGCGACGCTGGTTTCACCGTGGGAGGTGGACATTGTCCACAACAATGGCGAACGCCAGCAACTGTCAGCACGCAGCATTGTCATCGCCACCGGCGCGCGCCCTTTCGTTCCTCCGATTCCAGGAATCGAAGCAGTCGGCTATTTCACCTCCGACACGGTCTGGGAACTGCGCGAACTGCCCAGGCGGCTGGTCGTTCTCGGTGGTGGCCCGATTGGCTCGGAACTGACGCAAGCCTTCGCCCGCTTTGGCGCCAAGGTCACGCAGGTGGAAATGGCGCCGCGCCTACTGATGCGCGAAGACCCGGAAGTCTCTGACCTGGTGATGCAGCGCTTTCGCGATGAGGGCATCGAGGTCCTGGTCGAACACCAGGCCACACGCTTCATTATCGAGGACGGCGAAAAAATCCTGATCGCTGATCACCAGGGGCAGGACGTGCGCATCCCTTTCGACGCCCTGCTCGTTGCCGTCGGTCGCCTCGCCAATCTCCAGGGCTACGGCCTTGAAGCGCTGGGCATCAACGCCAGTCGAACCCTAGCCACCAACGAATTCCTACAGACCAGCTTCCCCAATATCTACGCCGCCGGCGATGTTGCCGGGCCCTTCCAGTTCACCCATACCGCTGCCCACCAGGCTTGGTACGCGGCGGTCAATGCGCTGTTCGACCCTTGGAAAAAATTCCGCACCGACTACTCGGTGATTCCGTGGGCGACCTTCATCGAACCCGAAGTCGCGCACGTCGGACTCAATGAACTCGAAGCGCAGGAACGTAACATCCCCTATGAAGTAACGCGCTATGACATCAGCGATCTCGACCGAGCGATTGCCGACGGCGAAGCGCATGGCTTCATCAAGGTACTCACCGTACCCGGCAAGGACAAAATTCTCGGCGTGACATTGGTTGGCGAACATGCCGGTGAGCTAATCGCCGAATACGTCCTGGCCATGCGCCACGGCATCGGACTGAACAAGATTCTCGGCACCATCCACATCTACCCGACGCTGGCCGAAGCCAACAAATATGTCGCTGGCAACTGGAAAAAAGCTCACGCGCCACAACAACTGCTGGCTTGGGTCAAACGCTTTCACGCTTGGCGTTTGTACTGAAGTGAGGTAGCCATTTGATACGAAGCGGCGCACAAAAAATGGCACCGCGCACCGAAAAATGGCGGTTTACGTCACTAAGTCCACCCCCCGTTTTTTTAATTCCCCATTAATTCAATCTGTTAAAAAACAGGGGAAGTTTGCATGCTTCTTGCTTGACAAGAGTCTGTTTATTAATAAGCCGCCCATGATGAGCAACGTACACTCCTTGAAACACAAACCACAGTGTGATGAACGCCCCCCGAAGGAACCCGGCGCATGATCGGTGAGCAGGAGCGGGTGTTTTATGATGGTTACTGGATCAAAACTTACCCGGTTCCCGCTGACTCGCTGGAAGCCAAGAAACGCCTGATTGAAGCGCTGACCCGTCGCCTATTCAACCACACTGAGCATGGCCTCAACATTCCTGGCACCCGCCTGACCGAGGCACGGCAGAGCTATCAGTCAGAAACAGATCCGTCCCGGCGGCGGGTAAAAGGCGCCATGCTGGCCGGTGCGCTGTTTAACCGGGCGACCGACATATTCAGAAAGTTGGTCGATTTGCAATCCGATGGCGTGCAAATCAATAGCGATGACGCGCTGATGCGCGAATGCGGCCAATGTTTGCTCGACGCCATGGGACTGGGGCGCTTTGTGCTCCATCGCAGTGGCGAGGAGGGAATAGACGAACTCTGGGGCGAGCCCTTCCGCGCCTTTTCGATTCCGGTCGAAGATTTCTTCGAAAGCCGCTATATCAAGATCGGCCAGAGCATGCGTGATATCGACCGGATCGCTGAGGCGATGGTTGCCAATTGCACCCAAATTCCCGCCTTTTCAAACATCGAAGCGTCGATTCGTGACTTTGCCCATGCCGCCAAGATCAAGACGGAAACCCTGCGCACCGATCCGGACATTTTCGACACTTGGGCGCTATTGGTCACGGCGGCAGAGCGGCTCGCCAACTTTGCCCCGCAAGCGCACGTCCCCACCAGCAACGAGGCCCACCAGCACAACCTTTCGGATGGCCTGCAACTCATCCGAAGCGGACGCGATTTGATTTTCTATATTGCCCGTGCTCGCACACCAATGCCCAAGAGCACACGTGAATATATTGAGCGGTGTGAAACCTATCTAAAAACCGGCTGGGCTCCGATGACGCCGGCTCCACTGCCCGGCTGAGCAGGAAGAAAGCCTGAAGGGGCATCCTCGGCTATCAGACCCCCAGAGAGGTCTTCGCCACTCTTCTGGCTGACGAACAACTTAACGCCCCAATCCCCTGATGCTTCCAGCATCCATCACAGTGTTGCGCTTCAAACTTGACATCAGCTCCACGCACGTCAGGCGAGGCACGGCGCGCTAAGTAATTGGGGCACCATCCCCATGCCATAAAAAAACGGTGCGTGGTGGTGTCACATGTTGCCAGACATAAAATCACTCCCACTCAATGGTCGCCGGTGGCTTTCCTGAAATGTCGTAGACCACCCGGTTGATTCCGCGCACTTCGTTGATAATGCGATTGGAGACCTTGCCGAGCAGGCTGTGTGGCAGTTCGGACCAATGAGCGGTCATGAAGTCCTGGGTGTCCACTGCACGCAAGGCAACGACGTATTCATAGGTCCGCCCATCGCCCATGACGCCAACGCTTTTTACCGGCAGGAAAACAGCAAAGGCCTGGCTGGTTTTTTCGTACCAGCCGGCAGCACGCAGTTCGTCAATGAAAATGGCGTCGGCACGGCGCAACAGGTCGGCAAATTCATGCTTCACCTCGCCCAGGATGCGAACGCCAAGGCCCGGACCGGGGAAGGGATGGCGGAAAACCATGTCATGCGGCAGCCCGAGCGCGATGCCGAGTTCACGGACTTCGTCTTTGAATAGCTCGCGCAGGGGTTCGAGCAGTTTGAGCTTGAGCGTTTCGGGCAGGCCGCCTACGTTGTGGTGGCTCTTGATCGTGTGCGCCTTCTTGGTCTTGCTGCCAGCCGACTCGATGACGTCCGGGTAAATTGTGCCTTGCGCCAGCCATTTTGCATTAGCCAGCTTTTTCGATTCGGCCTGAAACACCTCGACAAACTCACGACCGATGATCTTGCGCTTGGCTTCCGGCTCGGAAACACCCTTTAGATGCCTCATGAACTGATCGCACGCATCAACGTGAATGACTTTGACGCCGAGGTTGCTGGCAAAGGTTTTCATGACTTGTTCGGCTTCGTTCAGACGCAGCAGGCCGTTATCGACGAAGACGCAGGTCAGTTGATCACCGATGGCGCGATGCAGCAGCGCGGCAACGACCGAGGAATCAACACCGCCGGAGAGGCCGAGAATGACTTCCTGCGTGCCGACCTGGGCGCGTACCTTGTCGATGGCTTCGTTCACGTAATCCGGCATGTTCCAGTCATGACCACAGCCGCAGATCTGATGCACGAAATGGGCGAACATCTCTTTGCCCTTGAGCGTGTGCGTGACCTCCGGGTGAAACTGGACAGCGTAGAATTTGCGTGACTCGTCGGCCATGGCAGCGATCGAACATGATTCGCTGCTGGCGATGACCTTGAATCCCGCGGGCAGCTCGGTGACCTTGTCGCCGTGACTCATCCACACGTCGAGCAGACCGTGGCCCTCGTCGTTGGTTCGGTCCTGGACGCCATTGAACAACTCAGAATGCCCACGCGCACGGATCTGCGCGTAGCCAAATTCACGCTTGCCCGAGCTCTCGACCTTTCCGCCCAGTTGCTGCGCCATGGTTTGCATGCCGTAGCAGATACCCAGCACCGGCACACCCAGTTCAAACACCACCTGCGGCGCACGCCATCCCTCGGCCTCATACACCGAGTTTGGCCCACCGGACAGGATGATGCCCTGCGGATTGAATTCACGAACAAGATCTTCGCTCACGTCAAACGGATGCAGTTCGCAATAGACCTGCTGCTCGCGCACACGACGGGCAATGAGTTGCGTAACCTGCGAGCCAAAATCGAGGATGAGTATTTTCTGGTGCGTCATTTTTCAAACCTTGAATGAATAAGGGCGGCTGTTCGAGCCGCCCCATAGGACACGGAACTGATCAATCAACGTGGTAGTTCGGTGCTTCCTTGGTGATCTGCACGTCGTGCACGTGCGACTCGCGAACACCGGCAGAGGTGATTTCAACGAAGCCTGCACGCTCGTGCAATTCGTCGATGGTCGCGCAACCCAGATAACCCATTGACGAACGCAGCCCACCCATTAACTGGTGAATCACCGCCATCACCGAGCCTTTGTAGGGCACCCGTCCTTCAATGCCTTCCGGCACCAGTTTGTCAACATTGGACGCACTTTCCTGAAAATAGCGGTCCGCTGCCCCGGCCGCCATGGCGCCTATCGAACCCATACCGCGATACGATTTGTAGGATCGTCCCTGGAAGAGTTCAACGTCACCCGGCGCTTCTTCGGTACCGGCAAACAGACCACCCAGCATGACGGCATGGCCACCAGCGGCGATCGCCTTGCAGATATCCCCGGAGTAACGGATTCCACCATCAGCAATCATCGGTACTGAGGTGTCCCTGAGCGCATCTGAAACCATCTGAATGGCCGTAATCTGGGGCACACCAACACCTGCCACAATCCGTGTCGTACAGATGGAGCCCGGGCCGATACCTACCTTGACACCGTCTGCTCCGTGATCAATCAGGGCGCGAGCGGCTTCGGCGGTGGCGATATTACCGCCTATGACCTCAACCATGGGCAGATTTTTCTTTACCCATTGGACGCGGTCCAGAACCCCTTGCGAGTGACCATGCGCAGTATCGACGACGATCACGTCGACGCCGGCCTCGGCGAGCAATTCAGCTCGGTCTTCGGTTCCGGGGCCTACGCCAATCGCTGCGCCTACACACAGACGCCCCGAGGCATCCTTGCTGGCAAACGGGTGTTCGGTGGTCTTGATGATATCCTTGACGGTAATCAGGCCACGCAGTTCGAAAGCGTCATTGACCACCAGCACCCGCTCCAGGCGATGCTTGTGAATCAGCGCCTTGCCTTCATCTACCGTGGCGCCTTCCTTGACGGTAACCAGTCGCGCGCGTGGCGTCATGATGTTGCGCACGGGCTGATCAAGGTTGGTTTCAAAACGCAAGTCACGGTTGGTCACAATGCCCACCACGAGCTTTCCTTCGAGGACAGGAAAACCGGAAATCTTGTGCAAAATCGACAGGTCCAGGACTTCACGCACGGACATGGACGGTGGAACCGTAATTGGGTCTTTCAGAATGCCCGATTCAAAACGCTTGACCTTGGCGACTTCCGATGCCTGAGTTTTCGGACTGAAGTTCTTGTGTACGATGCCGATTCCGCCCTCCTGCGCCAAAGCGATGGCCAGACGAGCTTCGGTTACGGTGTCCATGGCTGCGGACACCAGTGGGATATTGAGTGTGATGTGGCGTGTCAGGCGGGTTTTGAGACTAACATCGCGAGGTAAAACTGAGGAATGTGCTGGAACGAGGAGGACGTCATCAAACGTTAGCGCCCTTTGAATTAAACGCATGGCCTATAATCCGAGGTCACAAAAACGTATTATACAGCATGCTCTGTCAAGACAGGATGACCATGAACCGCCTTGCCCTTACTGTTGCAGCCCTTTTCCTCATCATCGCCGCTACGGCGGTGAATGCCCAAGTCTACGAGTGGAAGGATGAAAAAGGCAAAACCAATTTTTCTGACAAACCCCCTATCGGTGCTTCCCGCACACAGCGAATAATCGAGTCGGAGACAACTGCGGCAAGCAGCCCGATTCAGAAAACAGCGGCTGATCGCGAACTGGAATTCCGCAAGCGCCAAAAAGAGGCTCAGGAAAGCGCCGAGAAAACAAAAAAGGAACAGGCGGCAAGCGCCGAAATGAAAGAGGCCTGTGATAATTCACGTCGCCGGTTGGCGGCTCTTGAGTCAGGCGAACGGGTCGGCCTGCGTGACGACAAGGGTGAGCGATATTTCATGGACGATGCACAGCGCGAACAGGAGATTGCCAAAGCGCGTCAGTTGATAGAATCGACCTGCAAGCAGCAGTAACGCGAGAGAAAGTTCGCTATTCCTTATTCGCTGTCCGCTTCGCCCGCGCCTTTTTTCATGACCTTGCCTTCTGCCGCTCTTTGTTTGCGCACTTCCTTCGGGTCGGCTATCAAGGGTCGGTAGATTTCCACTCGATCCTTGTCGCGCAACTGCACATCAGGCTTGGCAAGTTTGGCAAAGACGCCGAGCTTGTTTTTCGTCAGATCAATCTCGGGATATTTTTGCAGAACACCTGAGGCTTCGATGGCCTGACGCACCGTTGCCCCCTCAGGCAACTTGACGACAAAAATCTCCTGTTTCTGCGGCAGCGGATAAACGACTTCGATGCTGATTGACTCAGGCATTTGATACCCCATAAACATCGTCGGCGCGTCTTACGAAGGCGTCGACGAAAGTGTTGGCAATCTGGCTGAATACTGGACCGATGACCTTTTCGAACAGTTTGCTGGAAAACTCGTAGGAAAGACAAAATTCAATCTTGCAGGCATTCTCGGCCAGCGGTTTGAAGCACCAAAGCCCTTCGAGCCGACGAAACGGCCCATCAACCAGCTTGATGCTCATTCTCAGCGGAACGGTCTTCTCGTTTTCGGTGGTGAAGTGTGACTTGACGCTCCGATAGTTGATGTGCAGCGTGGCTATTGTCTTTTTGTCGTCCCTGAATTCAACCCGGGTCTGGCTACACCAGGGTAAAAACCCAGGGTAGTCTTCGACAGCGTCGACGAGATCAAACATCTGTTGCGACGAACGCGCTATCAGTACCGATTTCTCAACCATGGCCATCTTCAGCCCAATCCCGTGAATCCTGTAGAATCGCGCATTCTAGCATTCTCACGCCACAACCTCTGAGAGCCGTACCATGAGCATCATCGCCAACAAGAAAGCCTTTCACGATTATTTCATTGAAGAAAGGTTCGAGGCGGGAATTTCACTGCAAGGCTGGGAGGTCAAGGCAATCCGGGCTGGGCGGGCCAACATCAAGGAATCCTATGTCGTTATCCGCAGCGGCGAGGTTTTTCTCTTCGGCATGCATATCACTGCCTTGCCAGAGGCCTCGACCCACGTTCATCCCGACCCGATCCGCACGCGCAAGCTCTTGCTGCACGCCAATCAGATCAGCAAGCTGATCGGACAGGTTGAACGCGCTGGTTTCACGCTGCTGCCATTGGATCTACACTTCGTGCGCGGTCGCATCAAGGCTGAAATCGGTCTGGCCAAGGGCAAGAAACAACACGACAAGCGCGACGTGGAAAAAGAGCGCGACTGGGACCGCGAAAAGACACGTCTGATGCGTGCCAAGATCTGATTTTCAGCGGCGCTGACGGACGGTTTCGAACAGACAAATCGCTGCTGCCGCCGCAACATTGAGCGATTCCGTGGCTCCCGGCATTGGAATGCGGACCCTCAGTTGCGCTGATTGAGCCACCTCCTCTCTGACCCCCTGCCCTTCGTTGCCGAAAATCCAGGCCATGGGCTGTTTCAGGTCAAGGGAATACAGCTCGGCGGTTGCATCAAGCGCCGTCAGGATGGCCTGTCCGCGGTAGCCGCCAAGGAAGGCAGGCAAATCGCAGTTTTCATGGATATCTAACTGGAAATGTGCGCCCATCGCCGCACGCAAGGTTTTCGGTGACCAGGCCTGTGCACAATCCACGGAAAGCAGTAGCTGCCGAAAGCCCGCTGCGGCTGCACTGCGCAGGATCGAACCCAGGTTGCCCGGGTCCTGGATGCCATCGAGCAAAATGGCATCGCCCTCCTGATTTAGCCTGTGTGCGCAGCGCGGCTGCATGACAATGGCCATGATGCCGCTGGGCGTCTCGACCGTGGTCAGATCATCAAACAGCGTATCCGAGAGGATGCTAATTGCGTTTATACCATTGTTGTTTTCCAGATAGCGGGCGATTTGGGCGAGCAGCGCTCCACTTTCACTGACAACGACTTCCTCCGGCGCGCCGTAATGCTGAACATAGCTCTCGATGAGATGCATGCCGTCAAGCAGCACACGTTGGGTTTTCCGGCGTTCACGTCCGCTCTGGCAGAGTTTCTTTAGCGCCTTGAAATGCGCATTTTCGCGCGAGGCAATGTATTTCATGAGCGTATCAATTGAGCCACTGGTGCGTAGCTGCACCGATGTACCGGACTCACGCCATATTCCTTAAGGGCTTTGAGGTGCAACGCGGTGGGATAACCCATGTGGCGGTCAAAACCGTACTGCGGATAAATCGCGTGCAGTTTCAGCATGCCGGCATCACGAAAGGTTTTGGCGAGAATGGATGCCGCCGCAATGGAAGCCACCTTGCCGTCGCCGCCAATAATGGCTTGTGCCGGACACGACAGTTCCGGACAACGGTTACCGTCGATCAAGGCATGACTTGGTCGCATGCCCAGTGCTTCGACGGCACGCCGCATGGCCAACAGGCTGGCCTGCAGGATGTTGATACGATCAATTTCTTCGACACTGGCCTCGGCAACTGCCCACGCCAAGGCCTTGCTGCGAATTTCGATCGCCAGCATCTCGCGTCGCCTGGCTGAAAGTTTTTTGGAGTCATCCAGACCTGCGATCGGACACGCCGGATCGAGGATCACCGCAGAAGCAACCACCGGGCCGGCCAGCGGACCCCGCCCCGCCTCGTCAACGCCACAGGCCAGACCTTCAGGCGGCTGTAGCAAGGGCATTGTGGCGCACTGCATCTGGCAGGCAATCGAGTATTGCCGCAGCCGCTTTTTCCGCAGTGTTCTGCCTAAGTTGCAGGTGAATCTCACGGAAAACCTCGCCAATACGGATACAGCTTGCCTTGTCCGCGTAGAGATTGAGCAGCGCCTGGGCCAGATTTTCTGGCGTCGCGTCGTCCTGAATGAATTCAGGGACAACGAATTTTCCGGCCAGGATATTGGGCAAACCAACGTAAGGCAGATACCCCATGCGCCGCATCAGCCGATAGGTGAACGGCGCCATTTTGTAGACGATGGCCATCGGTCGTTTGAGCAGCGCGGCTTCGAGTGTCGCCGTGCCACTGGCCACGAGAACGGCATCGGACGCCATCATTGCTTCATGGGCATGTCCGAATAGCATGCGAATCGGCAGCTCCCGCGCCTGGCAGTGATAGAGCGCAGTTTCGAACAGCAGGCGTGTTTCGCGAGTCGCCAGGGGAGCGAGAAACAGGGCATTTGGCAATTTCTGGTGAACCAGTCGTGCCGTCTCGATAAATGTTTCGACCATGTACTTCAGTTCGGACTGCCGGCTACCAGGCAGCAGCGAGAAAATCGGTTGCTGCGCTGAAAGTTCGAGCAGGCCGCGCGCCGCCTCACGGCCATCTTCAAGGGGCAGAATATCTGCCAGCGGATGACCCACATAGCTGACCGGAATGCCCTGCTTCTCATAGAGCGTTGGCTCAAAGGGAAACAGCGCCAAAACGCGCGATACGGCAGCACCAATTTTGCGAATACGCTGACCACGCCAAGCCCAGATCGACGGACTAACGTAATGAATACTCGGGATTCCACGCTGTTTGAGTGATTTTTCCAGCGCCAGGTTGAAGTCTGGCGCATCGACGCCAATAAAGGCATCGGGTGGATCAGCCAGAAGGCGACGCTTCAAGTCTCTGCGAATCCCGGAAATTTCACGGTAATGCCTAAGTACTTCGACATAACCCCTTACTGCGAGTTTTTCCAGAGGATGCCAGGCTTTAAAGCCTTGCCCGACCATTTTCGGACCACCAATACCGTAAAACACGGCGTTGGGCAATTTCGCCCTGAGCGCCTGAATCAAGTGGCTAGCCAGCAAATCTCCCGAAGCCTCACCCGCCACCATGGCAATACGCACAACGCCTGACGTCATCGGATGATGCCGCGCTTTGATGCCGCCAGGAAATCAAGTATGGGCTGAATTTCAGGGTGCACCTTGACCTCTTCCTCGAGTTTGGCGCGCGCTTCCTCAAGCATCAGACCGGATTTGTAGAGGGTCCGGTAAGCGCGCTTTAGCGCCATCAGGGCATCGGGCGAGAACCCACGACGCTTCAGCCCTTCGGCATTAATACCGAACGGCGTTGCCGTATTGCCGGCGGCCATCACGAAAGGCGGGATATCTTGCAGCACGACGGTTCCGACCGCTGTCATTGTGTGCGCACCGACCCGGCAAAACTGATGCACGCCGGTATAGCCGCCGAGTATCGCCCAGTCATCAATGTGGACGTGCCCGGCAAGTTGAGCGTTGTTGGCAAAGGTGGTGCGGTTTCCGACCTGGCAGTCATGCGCGATATGCACGTAGGCCATGATCCAGTTGTCGTCACCGAGTCGGGTGACACCGGCATCTTGCACCGTGCCAAGGTTCAAGGTACAGAATTCGCGAATGGTGTTGCGATCACCGATTTCGAGCCGGGTAGGCTCACCGGCGTATTTCTTGTCCTGCGGCACTTCACCGATCGAACAAAACTGAAAGATCCGGTTATCGCAACCGATCCGTGTGTGCCCAGAAACGATGACATGCGGGCCAATCACCGTGTTGTCGCCAATCTCGACATGCTCGCCGAGAATCGAATAGGGGCCGACAGACACCTTGGCGCCCAGCTTGGCATCCGGATGAATTATTGCACTTGGATGGATCATTTTTTACTCAAGCTGATCAAGCCACGTCACGCTGGGCACACAACAACAGGGCATGGGCGACGACAACACCGTCAACACGCGCTTCGGCTTTGAATTTCCAGACGCCACGCATCCGGCGAATCATTTCGACGTGCAAATGCAATTGATCACCTGCGCTGACCGTTTTTTTGAAACGGGCCTCGTCAATACCGACAAAGTAAAAAACAGAACTGTTGTCCGGCTTGTTATCCATTGTTTTGAACGAAAGGATTCCCGCTGCCTGCGCCAGCGCCTCCATGATCAGCACGCCAGGCATCACCGGATAGTGCGGGAAATGGCCGACGAAAAATGGTTCGTTGATCGTGATGTTCTTGTACGCATGAATTGATTTTCCAGGCTCGCAGGCAAGCACCCGATCCACCAACAAAAAGGGATAGCGATGCGGCAGATGTTCAATGACTTCTTTAATATCCATTGTATTCAAAGTGTTTTCTCCATTTGTTCGAGTTTTTTCTCAAGATCGGAAACCCGCTCGGCAAGCTTCGCCAGTCGCTTGACCTGCGCCGCGTTATGCAACCACTCGGCATGTGTTTCGAGTGGAAAAATACTGGTGTACTGCCCTGGCTTGCGCAGATTTTTGGTGACCATCGTACCCGCTGAAATATGTACATCGTCAGCAAGTTCGAGATGGCCGACGATCATTCCGGCGCCACCGACGGTACAACGACGTCCAATTTTCGTACTGCCGGCAATTCCAACGCATCCAGCCATCGCGGCGTGTTCGCCGATAATCACGTTGTGCGCAATCTGGATCTGATTATCCAGTTTGACGCCATTGCCGATCACCGTATCATCCAGCGCACCTCGATCAATCGATGTGTTGGCGCCAATTTCGACGTCGTCGCCGATTACGACACGGCCAATTTGTGGAATCTTGATCCAGCGCTCGCCTTCTTTGGCAAAACCGAAACCGTCACTGCCGATCACCGCGCCTGCTTGTATGACTGCGCGTCGACCTATCACACAATGACGATAGACTACGACATTCGGGTAAAGCAGCGAATCATCCCCGATTGAAACACCATCGCCAATGACACAACCCGGATAGAGGGTGACATTGTCGCCGATGACCACGTTTTCGCCGATAACCACGTTTTCGCCGATGCGTGCCGAGTCAGGGACTCTGGAGCGCACTAACGCGGAAGCGTGAACCCCCAAGGGTCGCAAAGCCTGCGGATTAAGCAGGGCCACCACGCGCGCATAATACGCGTAAGCATTTTGATGAATGATTCGTGGAAGCGTTGTCTCCCGGGCAAACTGCGGTGGGACAATAAGCGCTGCCGCCAGGGTGGTTTGCAGTTGCTGCCGATACCTAGGGTTGGCAATAAAGGCAATCTGCCCTGCTCCGGCGGACGCCAAACTGCCAACCTGCGACACCACAACCGAGCCGTCACCCGCAAGTGAGCCGCCAAGGCGGGTGACGATTTCGTCAAGTCGCAGACCCTCTTGCGCAGACACTCCAGTTACTTGCCTTCGGACAATGCCTTGATGATTTTTTCAGTCACGTCCAGCTTGGGGCTGACCCAGACGACGTCCTGAACGATCAAGTCATACTTTTCGCTCTCGGCGAGTTGCTTGATTGCCTTGTTCGCCTTTTCGATGATCGCCGCATTCTCTTCATTCTGACGAAGGTTCAAATCTTCACGGAACTCACGCTGTTTGCGCTGAAACTCGCGCGACAACTCGTTCAAATCCTTTTCCTTCGAGCGGCGCTCTGCTTCGGCCATTGTCACGGCGTTCTTTTCAAGCGATTCCTGCAAGGTCTGAAGCTGTTTGGCCAGACGCTGTAAATCCTGATCGCGTTTGGAAAACTCAACCTCAATTTTCTTTGCCGCTTTAACGGCAGTAGGCGCGTCACGGAAAATACGCTGGGTATTGACGTAACCAACTTTCAGAGGTTCTGATGCCGACGCATAAGACACTGGCAGCGAAGCCATCAACGCGACCAGCAACGTGGCAATTTTCGTGTTCAAGCTATTTCTCCTAGATTAAAAGGTTTGTCCCATCTGGAACTGGAACCGTTGAAGTTTATCACTATCCTGGCTGTTGAGTGCCTGGGCCAAGCTGAATTTAAGGGGGCCAAAGGGCGAGATCCAAGTCGCTGCCAAGCCTGCTGACATGCGCATTGGCCCACCGTCAACCGCAGCTGAGCCGCTGGTTGAATCGGAATAAACCTGGCCGGCATCGAAAAAGGGGCCGAAGCGAAGCGACTTATCTGCACCAAAGCCCGGAACTGGCATCGTCAATTCCGCATTGAATACCACACGCCGCGTTCCCCCCAAGCGTACTATGCTGCCGCTCGCATTGGTCTCGTAAGGCCCCAGACTTGCCGTGTCGTAACCGCGCACGGAGCCCACACCACCAGCATAAAAATTCTTGTAGAAGGGCAGTTCCTGGCCGCCAATGCCCTTGCCAAAACCGAGCTCACCATTAAGCATAAGCACCATGGTTCGGCTTACCGGGAAGAATCTCTGAAGCTGATAGCTGGCTTTGTAATACTTAAGATCGACGCCAGGGCTGAGTTCAAAACCGGCACGCTGGAACGTGCCACGTGTTGGATTGATCGCGCTGTCCTTTGTGTCGCTCGCCCAACCGATCGTCATAGGGATGGATATATTGCTGCACGAGTTCTGGCTTGCACAGAACTCGTCACTAAAATTCATGTATTGAAGCGGTGTGTATGGATTTGATCGATCAATCTCGACCTTTGTCAGGTCAATCGCCGTACCAAAACTGAGTGACTGTTTTTCGCCAATCGGGATTCCGAAACGGACACCCCCACCCGTTGACATCGTCTTATAAACGTAGCCGAGCGATTCCGGATTGGATTTCCTGTGATAGACGTCAAAGCCCTGGCTGATGCCATCGACAGTAAAGTAGGGATTGGTGTAGCTGACACCGATCGCACGGTTGATCTTGCCCGTGTTAAGCTGCAATGAGACGAATTTTCCACTGCCGAAAATGTTGGACTGCGATATGGAACCTGACAAGATCAGCTTTTCGGACTGCGAATAACCAGCGCCCAAGGAGATATTGCCGGTCGACTTCTCCGTCACATTAAAATTGACATCGACCTGATCCGTGGTGCCGGGAACCGGGGGAGTTTCAACATTGACTTCGCCAAAATAGTTGGTCTTGTCGATGCGCTCTTTTGAGAGCTTCACCCGCTCATCGTCATACCAAGCGCCTTCCATCTGGCGAACTTCCTGCCTGATCACTTCGTCACGTGTCTTGGTGTTGCCCGTGACGTTGATGCGACGAACATAGGCCCGCTTGCCCGGATCGACGAATACGGTGAACGCGACCTGCCGTTTCTCCTTGTCCAGTTCGGGCGCCGCATTGACATTGGCAAAGGCGTAGCCTTTCGCCGAGAGCTTGTCGCTGATAGCTTTCGTGCTTTCGTTCAAATTTTCCCGAGAGAACACATCACCTGGCTTGACCTTCATGGCTTTCCTGAACTCATCTTCCGGCAGAATCAGTTCGCCAGCCAGCTTGACCGAGGATACGACGTAGCGCTCCCCCTCGGAAACGCTGACCGTAATGTAGATGTCCTTCTTGTCAGGGCTGATTGAGACCTGGGTTGATTCCACGTTAAATTCAAGATAACCGCGATTCAGATAATAGGAGCGCAAAGCCTCAAGGTCGGCGGCAAGCTTCTGTTTTGAGTACTGGTCGTTTTTCGTGTACCAGCTGATCCAGTTGGGTGTCTGCAACTGGAAAAGTGACTGCAAATCCTTTTCCCTGAATGCTTGAGCGCCGACAATGTTAATCTGCTTGATCTTGGAGGCGTCGCCCTCGTCGATATTGAAGTTGATCGACACGCGGTTGCGCTCCAGCGGCGTCACCGTAGTCGTGATCGCAACCCCGTATTTGCCGCGCGTAAGATACTGGCGCTTCAGTTCCTGTTCGGCACGTTCCAGCATGCTGCGATCAAAGGAGCGTGAGACAGCGAATCCGGCTTCCTTCAGTCCTTTCGTCAGTTGCTCCTTATCGAATTCCTTGAGTCCGACAAAGTCAATCTGAGCGATGGCCGGTCGCTCTTCCAGCAACACAATGACCACGCCGCCATCAATCTCAATGCGTACATCCTTGAAAAAACCGGTAGCAAACAAAGCCTTGATTGCTTGCGCTGCCTTGTCGTCGGTCATGGTGTCGCCGACTTTGACTGGAAGATAACTAAATACCGTACCGGCTTCGGTACGCTGAATACCGTCGACACGAATGTCCTTGACAGTGAACGGTTCAAAGGCGGATGCGCCAGAAACAAAAAGCGCGGCAATCACACCCGCCAGCAGAGTTTTCTTCATAAGGTCAGCCGGAAATCAATCGATTAATGTCATTGTAGAATGCAAACGCCATCAGCATCAGCATCAGCGCCAGGCCGATTTGCTGGCCAATTTCCATGCTGCGCTCTGAAAGCGGCCCGCGCTTTATGATTTCGAGGACATAATACAGCAAATGCCCGCCATCCAGAATCGGGATGGGCAGCAAATTCAGGACGGCGAGACTGATGCTGACGAGTGCCAGAAACTTCAGGTAGTAGCCAATTCCAAGCTTTGCCGATTGACCGGCGTAGTCGGCGATGGTGACCGGTCCACTGATATTGCGCCACGACACTTCGCCAGTAATCATTTTTCCAATCATCACCAGACTGAATACCGATTTCTCCCAGGTCTCGTCGAGAGCCTTGCCAAACGCAGACAGCGGTCCGTAACGAACCGTGATCATCAGATCGCTTCTCGAGTATCCGCTATCCCTGACGGTTGCTCCGATGCGACCAATTTGACGTCCATTTTCCTCGATCACAGCCGGCGTTATGACGATGAGGTAACGCTCAAGCTTGCGTTGAACTTCAAAATCCAGCGCTTTTCCGGGCGAACTGCGCACACTGCGCACGACATCCGACCATGTGCCCACTGGCTTCTTGTTGATCAGAAGAATTTCATCGCCGGGATAGAGACCGGCAGCAGCAGCGGCACTGTCCGGGCTGATTTTTCCAACTACCGGTGAAATCCTGGGGCGGAAAAAGCCAATTCCCAGTTTCTCCAGCGCATCACCCTCCCAGCCATCTTCTCTGGCAACCGACACATTGAGTTGGCGGACAGCAATTTCATTGCCTTGATTGATCACCTCGAATTCGATCAAATCCTGATCAACAGCCCGCCGCAGCAGTACCCAGCGCATCTCCTGCCAGGTTTGAACCAGTTCGCCACCGACTTTGAGCACCCGCTCGCCGTTCTCGAAACCTGCCGCAGCGGCAGGACTGGCAATGGCCGGCGTACCCAGAATGGGTTTTAGCTCTTCCGTGCCATGCCAGAAAAGCCCCCAGTAAACGACTACCGCCAGCAACAAATTGGCCAGCGGCCCGGCAACAACGATCGCCATGCGGCGCCACACACTCTGTCGGTTGAAGCTGCGATGCAATTCTTCGGGGGCGACGTCGCCTTCACGTTCATCGAGCATCTTGACGTAACCACCCAGAGGAAACAGTGCGATGGCCCATTCCGTACCATCACGGCCAATCCGTTTTGACCAGACTGCCCGGCCAAAGCCCACCGAGAAACGCAGAACCTTGACGCCGACCCGACGCGCCACGATGTAGTGCCCATACTCGTGAACGACAATCAGGATGCCAAGAATCAGGGCAAAGGCGGCCAGGTAGTAAATAAAGTTACTCATTCTGAAATGTGTTGTTCGGCAAGCCGGCGCGCCGCACGGTCAGCGGCGAGTACATCTGCGAGCGTCGCCAGGACCGATATGGGCGACTGATTCATGACAGCGGAAATTATTTTCGGAATCTCTGTGAATTTGATCTTCCCATCGAGAAAAGCCTGAACTGCGATTTCGTTGGCGGCATTTAAAGTCGCCGGTGCACTGTGACCCTCACGCAGCGCCCGGTAAGCCAGGGCCAGACAGGGAAAACGCTCAAAGTCCGGCCGTTCAAAATTCAACGAAGCGATCTCGAACAAATCGAGCGGCAGAACGCCGGCGGCGATCCGCTCCGGATACGCCAGAGCGTGAGCAATTGGCGTGCGCATATCCGGATTGCCGAGTTCAGCAATGACTGAGCCGTCCACGTACTGCACCAGCGAGTGGATGACACTTTGCGGGTGAATCACTACCTGAATCTGTTCGGCCGGAACCTTGAATAGCCAGTGTGCCTCGATCACCTCGAGCCCTTTGTTCATCATGGTCGCCGAATCAACCGATATTTTTCGCCCCATGACCCAGTTGGGATGGGCACAGGCTTGTTCGGGGGTGACTCGCTCAAGGTCACTGACCGGGGTTTTCAGGAAAGGCCCTCCGGAGGCAGTAAGCAATAAATTGCACACGCCAGACTTTAATAAATCACCTGAATAATCGAACGGAAGTGATTGAAATATAGCATTATGTTCGCTATCAATTGGCAGCAAAGTCGCGCCGTTTTCCCGGACAGCACGCATGAAGACCGGCCCCGCCATGACTAGCGCTTCCTTGTTTGCCAAAAGAATTTTTTTTCCGGCAACGGCAGCCGCCAGCGTGGGTTGCAGGCCAGCAGCACCGACAATAGCGGCCATTACCGAATCAATTTCAGGCAGCTTGGCCATCCGCACCAGTGCTTCAGGCCCATGCTCAACCTGGGTTGGACAAGCAACCTCTGCCAGGCGGCAACGTAACTTGGCAGCCAGTTGAGCGTCTCGCACTACGGCATAACGCGGCTGAAACTCAAGACATTGATCAAACAAGCGGTCAATCTGATGATGTGCGCAAAGTGCGATCACCTGATAACGTCGTGGATGACGTCGAATGACGTCCAGCGCATTGACACCAATGGAACCGGTTGACCCGAGAATCGTGAGCTTTTGCATCGTCATAAGGTGATCAGCCAGACGAGGGCAACCAGTGGTAGGGTCGAAGTCAGGCTGTCAATGCGGTCGAGCACGCCACCATGCCCGGGGAGAACGTTGCTACTGTCTTTCAGACCCGCCTGGCGCTTGAGCAAGGACTCGAACAGGTCGCCAATGATACCAATCGCCGTCAGCATAACCAGGACCAGAAACAATAAAGCGAAATTGTCAGCCAGGACAGCCGGCAGTTTTGGCGCGAGTGAAAAGCCATAGGCGATAACGGCCAAGCCACCGCCCAGCGCACCTTCCCAAGTCTTGCCCGGGCTGATGCTGGACGCCAGTTTATGCCGACCCAGAGTACGGCCGAAAAAATAGGCGGCGATGTCAGCTACCCAGACGACGGTCATGATGGCGATCAGGGTCAGCGCACCGGCTTGCCTCAGTTGCACCAGCGCCAGCCAGGCCGGCAGGATCAACAACAAGCCAATCGCCAGCCCAGGAGCCGACTGCGGCAGCGGCCAGCGACGCCGCATCCACAACGGGACACCGAGCAACCAGAAGGCCGCCGCCGGCAGGTAAAACCAGCGCCCCAAGCGCCAGGCCACCTCGGCAAAGCCAGCGTCTAGGCCCAGCGCAGCCGGTTCAAGCACCGCCACGCCAAGGCAAATGAAGACCAGCGCCACGCCCAAGCCAAGGCGAGACGCACTGCCAAGGGCCATCAGCGCACCCCACTCCCAAGCAGCCACAGTGGCTATCAGGGTGGCGAACAGAACCCAAGCGAGCGGTGAAAGATAAAAAATCGCCAAAAAGAAGGCGGATAACATGACAAGCGCGGTAATGATCCGCGTTTTAAGCATTGATATTCACACCCGTCGCACAGGCCGAAACCGTGGTTTCAGGCAAAAGCTCAGAGCGCACGGCGGGGTTTGGCTTGTCGACCAGTTGTTCGCTGGTCCGCCCAAAACGACGTTCACGCTGCTGATACGAGCTGATGGCTGCGGCGAAAGCAGCCGAGTCAAACTCTGGCCAAAGGGTGTCGGTGAAGTACAGTTCCGCATAGGCCAGTTGCCACAGCAGAAAGTTGCTGATCCGCTCTTCGCCGCCGGTGCGAATGAACAGATCAGGCTCAGGTGCGTAATTCATCGCTAGATACGGCGTCAGGTCGGCCTCGCTCCACGCGCCCTGCCGGTCTGGATAAGCCAGCGCCATGCGATTGGCCGCTTGCAGGATATCCCAGCGTCCACCGTAGTTGGCAGCGATGGTCAGAGTCAATTTACTGTTGCCGGCCGTTTGCTGTTCCGAGGCGAGAATCAGCGACTGCAAAGTCGAATCAAAACGCGACAGATCGCCAACTATTTTCAGGCGAACGCCATTGCTATCCAGTTTGGAAACTTCCTGCTGCAAGGCGCGCATGAAGAGCTGCATGAGTAGTGTCACTTCTTCTTCGGGTCGGCGCCAGTTTTCAGAACTGAACGCAAAGAGCGTCAGATACTCGATGCCCAGTTCGAGACAATACTTGACCGTATCGCGTACCGTCTCGACACCACGGCGATGCCCGGCAAAGCGCGGCAGATAACGTTTCCTGGCCCAGCGCCCGTTGCCATCCATAATCATGGCAACATGCCGCGGCACCTTGGCAGCAACCGGAATATCCCGAGTAGAACTGGTGAAGATCGCCATCTGGCGTATCCTTTGGGCAGTATTCAAACGGCCATCAACTCGATTTCTTTTTGCGTGAACTGCTTGTCGACTTCAGCGACGTGTTTGTCAGTGAGTTTCTGGATATCGTCCTGTGCCCGCCGCTCATCATCCTCCGAACAGCCCTTGTTCTTGAGCAGGTCCTTGAGTGTTGCATTGGCATCACGACGCAGGTTACGCATGGCAATGCGTGCGTTTTCACATTCGTGCTTGACGACCTTGATCAGATCACGACGCCGCTCTTCGGTCAATGCAGGCATCGGGACACGTATCAGTTCGCCCTGCGATGCCGGGTTCAGGCCAAGATCGCAATCACGAATGGCTTTCTCGACCTTGGGGGCCATGCCCTTTTCCCAAGCTTGAACGCCAAGTGTACGTGAATCAATCAGGGTGATATTGGCAATGGTATTTACCGGCACCATCGAGCCATAATATTCGACCTGGACATGATCCAGGAGTCCGATATGGGCTCGTCCAGTACGAACCTTGGCCAGATCAATCCTGAGCGCCTCAAGCGACTTCTGCATCTTGTGTTCGGTGGTGCTTTTCACATCAGCAATCGACATCTCAATCTCCCTCAGCAATAAACCAGCGTGCCTTCGCTCTGACCAAGCACAACCCGCTTTAGCGCACCCCGCTTGAAAATCGAGAAGACGTTGATTGGCAGCTTCTGGTCGCGGCACAAGGCAAAGGCGGTCGAATCCATCACTTTTAAGTTTTTTGAAATTGCCTCATTGAAGCTGATCTGATCGTAGCGCGTAGCCAGAGGATCCTTTTTCGGATCGGCCGAGTAAATACCATCGACCTTGGTCGCCTTGAGTACAATCTCAGCACCAATTTCAGCACCGCGCAAAGCCGCTGCCGTATCGGTTGTAAAAAATGGATTGCCGGTGCCACCGGCGAAAATGACTGTCCTGCCTTGCTCAAGATAACGGATAGCTCGGCCCCGAATATAGGGTTCAACGACCTGTTCGATATTCAACGCCGACTGGACGCGGGCAACCAGACCGGCGACGCGCATCGCATCCTGCAAAGCCAGACCGTTCATCACCGTAGCCAACATGCCCATGTAGTCGGCCTGGGCGCGATCCATGCCGGTCGCGGCGGGGGCAACTCCGCGAAAAATATTCCCGCCACCGATGACCACGCCAACCTGCACACCCAAATCGACAACGCTCTTGACCTCGCCGACAATTTCGGAAATCGTCTGACGGTTAATGCCGTAAGCATCAGCCCCCATCAACGCCTCACCCGAAAGTTTGAGCAGGATACGTTTGAATATAGGGGCAGTAGCTTCAGTCATGGCAGTCAGAACCCTTTGGTTTATTTCTGTGCAGCGGCTGCCTGGGCAGCAACTTCGGCGGCGAAATCGTTGGCACGCTTCTCCATGCCTTCTCCGACGACGTACAAGGTAAAGCCGGCAATCGAAGCCCCCTTGGCCTTGAGCAATTGCTCCACCGTCTGTTTGCCATCTTCGGCCTTGACGAACACCTGAGCCAGCAGAGTCACTTCTTTTAGGTACTTCTGTACGGTACCTTCAGCGATTTTTTCGAGCATGGCTTCCGGTTTGTTGTCGGCACGTGCCTTTTCGATGGCAATGCGTCGCTCGGTGTCGAGCAATTCGCTGGGAACACCCGACGCATCGAGCGATTTGGGCTTTGACGCAGCAATGTGCATGGCCAGATCCTTGCCCAATTGGTCATCACCGCCGACCAGATCAAGCAGCACGCCGATTCTGGCGCCACCGTGAATGTAAGACACCAGCCGCCCCTTGGCTTGCGTACGAACGAAACGGCGCACCGACATGTTTTCGCCAATTTTTCCCACCAGAGCGCTACGCGTCGACTCAACAGTCCCGTCACCCATCGGCAGCGCCGACAGCGCAGCAAGGTCAGCCGGGTTCCTGCTGACCACCAGTTCGGAACAGCCCTTGATCAGTTGCAAAAACTCATCGTTCTTGGCAACGAAATCAGTCTCGCAGTTGATCTCGATGATAGCGCCTTGCTTGCCATCGGCTGCAATGCTGATTCCCACCACGCCTTCGGCAGTAACACGGTTGGCGGCCTTGGTCGCCTTGTTACCAAGCTTCACACGCAAAAGCTCTTCAGCCTTGACCAGGTTACCCTCGGCCTCGGTCAGGGCCTTCTTGCATTCCATCATCGGCGCGTCAGTTTTTGCGCGAAGTTCTGCCACCATGCTTGCGGTAATAGCCGCCATATTTCTCTCCAATTGCGGACACGGCCGGAATGACCGGCCGCACCTCATTCAAAACAGCTCAAACAAAAATTTCTCGTTCGCCCTTCCTATTTCTGCGAGCAAACGACAAAGCCCGGGAATTACTGCGCGGTTTCTTCGAAAAATTCGTCACCTGAAGCCGCAACAGCGACAATTTCCTCAACGAATTGACTGCGGCCCTCGAGAATCGAATCAGCCACGCCGCGCGCGTACAAACGAATCGCGCTTGACGAGTCATCATTACCCGGAATGACGTAGTCAATACCTTCCGGTGAGTGATTGGTATCGACCACGGCAATCACCGGGATGCCCAGCTTGTTGGCTTCGGTAATGGCGATTTTGTGGTAACCGACATCGATGACAAACAAGGCGTCGGGCAAAGTATTCATCTCCTTGATGCCGCCGATGGACTTCTGCAACTTGGCCAGTTCGCGCTGAGCCATCAGCGCTTCCTTCTTGCCAAGCTTTTCCAGTGAACCATCTTCGGTCATGGCTTCCATGTCCTTGAGACGCTTGGTCGACTGCTTGATGGTCTTGAAGTTGGTTAGCATGCCGCCCAGCCAGCGCTGATCAACATAGGACGAACCGCAACGCTGAGCTTCTTCGGCAATGATTTCACGCGCCTGACGCTTGGTGCTGACAAACAGGATGGTGCCCTTGTTGGACGACAGTTTGCGCACGAAAGCCATGGCTTCGTTGTACTTGGCAAGCGTTTTTTCAAGGTTAACAATGTGGATCTTACTGCGCGCACCGAAGATGTACTGAGCCATCTTGGGGTTCCAGAAGCGAGTTTGGTGGCCGAAGTGCACACCGGCCTCAAGCATTTGACGCATCGTTGCAGACATAATTTTCTCTTTCATTTCAGGGTTAAACCACCATTCGCCCACCTACGCCCGCCTTGAATTAAATGACGGACACCCTTGAACAGGCAAATGTGCGTAATCGACGAACCGTTGCCGGGACGCCCCGCGCGCCACCATGGCACGCATTGAACAGTCGTGCTTCACCGACACGTGTCAGCAAAACCCGTCAATTGTACCATTGGATGTGCAGGAATTCCAGTTTCAGCCCTTGTCCAAACAGGGTAAATTTGTTCTACCGTCCAACCCATCGATTTGCTGTCATTCCGGGCTTGACCCGGAATCCAGTTCGTTTATCAAACAGGTCTTTTAACACCTTGATCAGATGGACGAATCTGGATCCCGGGCTCTGCACTTCCTACGGTCGCTTGCGCCGGAATAACGGTGGATGGTTAGAACAAATTTATCCTGTACCTGACCGAGTCACAGTCGACGACTCGACGACGGGACGTTCCGGGTTCGCGCAGAAGATACGCACTCATTGCTTGAGCTCCTCGAAGCCACCGGCCTTGACCGCACGATCAAGCGCAACCAGGGTCGTCAGCAGACTCGCCATGCGCTGCAGCGGCCAACTGTTGGGGCCATCGGAAAGCGCCTTTTCAGGGCACGGATGGGTTTCCATGAACAGCCCAGAAATGCCGACAGCAACTGCTGCACGCGCCAGCACTGGAACAAACTCGCGCTGACCACCGGAAACCGTGCCCTGCCCACCCGGCAACTGCACCGAATGAGTCGCGTCAAAGACCACCGGACACGCCGTCTCACGCATGATGGCCAAACTGCGCATATCGGAAACAAGGTTGTTGTAGCCGAATGAGGCGCCACGTTCACAAACCATGAGGGTATCGGCGCCGGCATTGGCCTCCCTGGCCTTGGCAACGACATTTTTCATGTCACTGGGCGCCAGAAATTGCCCCTTTTTGATATTCACCGGTTTGCCGCAAGCCGCCACGGCGTGGATGAAATCAGTTTGCCGGCAGAGAAAGGCTGGCGTTTGCAACACGTCAACAACTGAGGCAACGACAGCGATATCGTCCTCGGCGTGAACATCAGTTAGCACCGGCACACCAATCTGGCGTCGGACTTCCGAAAGAATTTGCAGGCCAGCATCGACGCCCGGACCACGCGCCGACCTGCCGGAACTGCGATTGGCCTTGTCATAGGAAGCCTTGAAGATATAAGGCAGAGCAAGACGGTCGCAGACGTCCTTCAGTTGGCCGGCAATATCGACACAAAGCTCAAGCGACTCTGCCGTGCATGGGCCAGCGATCAGAAACAAGGGCTTGTCCAGCCCCACCTCAAAGCCGCACAACCTCATGCTTTGGCCTTGTAGGCTATGGCCGCGCGGACAAATGACGTAAACAGCGGATGTCCGTTGCGCGGCGACGAGGTAAATTCGGGATGAAACTGACAACCGACAAACCACGGATGCGCATGCGGCCCGTCTTTCGGCAACTCAACCATCTCGCACAAATTGGTCCCCGGAGCACGCCCGGCGACAATCAAACCGCTGGCTTCAAGCGTACCGAGCAGAGTGCTATTGACCTCGTAACGATGACGATGACGTTCAACGATCTCGGCCTTACCATAAATCTCACGCGCCAGAGTGCCTTCACCAAGAGTGCACAACTGCCCGCCAAGGCGCATGGTGCCGCCTAGATCAGAGTTCTCGTCGCGCTTTTCGAGCTTGCCCGAAACATCCTGCCACTCGGTAATCAAAGCAATGACCGGGAACGGTGATGCCTTCTCGAACTCGGTGCTGTGCGCACCGGCCATGCCCGCTACATCGCGAGCGTATTCAACAACGGCAAGCTGCATGCCCAGACAGATCCCCAAATACGGCACCTTGTTCTCGCGCGCATGACGAATCGCTGCAATCTTGCCCTCGGTGCCGCGCCGGCCAAAACCACCCGGCACCAGAATAGCATCCATACCCTTGAGCAAGTCGCAGCCCTGGGTCTCGATTTCTTCAGAGTCGATGTAGTGAATCTTGACCTTGCTGCGCGTGTATATTCCGGCGTGAATCAACGCCTCGGTCAGTGATTTATACGACTCGGTGAGGTCGACATACTTGCCGACAAAGGCAACATTGACGGTGTGTTCGGGATGCTCAAGTGCATAAACAAGATTTTTCCACACCGTGAGGTCAGCGGCCCTGGCCAGAATGTTGAGTTTGTGGCAAACGATCTCATCGAGCATCTGGTCGTGCAGCATGCCGGGAATCTTGTAGATCGAATCGGAATCGAGCGCCTCGATCACCGCCTCACGCTGGACGTTGCAAAAAAGAGCGATTTTCGCCTTCTCGTCTTCAGGAATATGGCGGTCAGCGCGACAGAGCAGAATGTCGGGCTGGATGCCGATTTCGCGCAACTCCTTGACTGAATGCTGCGTCGGCTTGGTCTTGAGTTCGCCCGCAGTCGGGATATAAGGCACCAGCGTCAGATGCATGTAGCAAGCGTTGCTACGCCCTTCCTGCAGCCCCATCTGACGAATGGCTTCAAGAAAGGGCAAGGACTCAATGTCACCAACCGTACCGCCGACTTCGACAATCGCCACATCGGCGCCTTCGGCACCGCGCCTGATGTGCGTCTTGATCTCGTCAGTGATATGCGGGATGACCTGCACGGTCTTGCCGAGATACTCGCCGCGCCTTTCCCGCTTGATCACCGTCTCGTATATCTGACCAGTGGTAAAGTTGTTGCGCTTGCCCATCTTGGCGCTGGTAAAGCGCTCATAATGCCCCAGATCAAGATCGGTTTCGGCGCCGTCTTCGGTGACAAAAACCTCGCCGTGCTGGAATGGACTCATCGTTCCAGGATCAACGTTGATGTAGGGGTCTAACTTGAGGTGGGTAATTTTGATGCCTCGGGATTCGAGGATCGCGCCCAGAGAGGCGGCAGCAATGCCCTTGCCAAGTGAGGACACCACACCGCCGGTAACGAAAACGAATTTAGTCATGAATTTATCTGCAGCGGGAAAGCCGAATTGTAGCCGAAAAACTGAAAGGGCCGAAAGAGCTACGATCAGCGAACTGTCGAAAGCGTTTCCGATCGTCAGGATGCACAATCGTTCGTTTGAACTTCCACTGGGTGTGAATGTCCCTGATCCGAGGGAACTAAATCTCGGCGAGCCGGGAAGCGTAAGCGTCGATCGGGGGAGCTCTTATGAAACGTACTCTGCTGGCTGCTTTTGCGGCCTTTTTGGTGGTTGCCGTTGGCATAACATCAGTTCAGATCCAGTCTCAAAGTGACGGCATTGCTCTCGCCGGCGAGGCCCCGGCGGGCGCTGCGGCGTCGGGGAATGCGCTCCCGGAAATCTCCGTTGTCGATCAGGATCTTCCTTACCACGAGGCTTGCGCCCGAGAGGGCTTGAGCGAATCCGAATGTGTCGGACGGCTGATCTGGTTCAAGGCCACCGCCGGCAACGACCGTTTTCATACCTATACCTTCCAGCAGCGCATTGGCGTCCTGGTGGACTGGTTCCGCGTTCTACGCGCCGACCAGAGAGACGACCGCTTCTGGGCCTGGGGCATCATCAACGACCCATCCTGCTGCAAGCCCGGCGATCCTGACTGCCCGGCCAAGTCGGCCGCAGAAACCTACGGCTTTGACTGGTGCCCCGGTGATGACGTGCTACTCAAGTACGTCGGCAAGCCCGGCTATGTCGACCCGGCCTGCGGCCTCAAGGACGCCGCACTCGACACTGACGATCCACACAGCCAGGGCGGCAAGCTGGATCAGCGCCATTCGGCCTGTGACCTCAAGTTCGGCACTTCGACCGGCGCCCTCGGTCTGCGCAAGTTCCCCAACCCGCGTTTTGATGCGGCCAAGTGGAAAAAACTGAACGGCGACCTTGCCAGTTGGTCCGGTTTCGCCACCACCAAGGCTGCCGCCACCGGCATCGAATCCGACCAGCGGGTAAGCAAGCTGGCCGATGCCTCGGTCGAGCCGCCCTTCCTCATCGGCACCACCTGCGGCTCCTGCCACATCGCCTTCGACCCCTTGAATCCGCCCGCCGACCCGGCGCATCCAAAATGGGAGAACATCAAGGGGCTGATCGGCAACCAGTACACCCGCATGTCCGAACTGCTCGGCTCCGGCATGCCCAAGAGCAGCCTGGAATACCAGATGTTCGCTCACGCCCGCCCGGGAGTGACGGATACCTCGGCCATTTCGCATGACCAGATCAACAACCCGGGCACTATCAATGCCCTGATCAACGTCGCCCAGCGCCCCGTCTTCAAGAATGAGATGATCAGCAAGTGGCGCAAGGCGGACAACTGTGGCACCGAGCAGGACGAGGACAAGTGCTGGTGCGAACCTGGGCGCAACAACAAATGCTGGCAGAAGAGTACGCGCGAGGACGACACCACAGCGGTGAACCTGGGCGGCCAGAAGGTCGTGCTGCCCGGCGTCCATCACATCCTCAAGGGCGGCGAAGATTCCATCGGCGCTCTGGAAGCCATCCAGCGGGTCTATTTCAATATCGGCTCATGCTCCGAGCAGTGCTGGGTCAATCACTTCTCCGACATGCGCCAGGCCGATCCGGAGCAGCGGGGTTTCGGCCAGACGCCGTTTGGCATTGGCCAGTGCCGGCGCGACTGTCCGAATTTCCGCGCGGTCGAGGATCGCCTGCAAAACATTCTTGATTTCTTCGCCTCTGCCGAGTCTGACGAAACCAATTTGCACGCGGCCCGCGCCAAAGCCATGAAAGCGAACAATCCAACTGTTACCTATGCGCGGGCCGACCTCACCGCCGACCTCGAAAAGGAATTCGGCAAGGGTGCCGTAGGTCGCGGCCAGACGGTCTTTGCCGACAATTGCGCACGCTGCCATTCGAGCATTCCGGAAAGCGAGGGCGGCGCTTTCCGGAACCGCGATTACGCCGCGCCCAACGATGCGCATCCGCGCAAGGTACGCGCCGACCTCCTCGGCAACGATCAATCGACGCCAGTCACCGAAGTCGGCACTTTCCGCTGTCGGGCGCTGCACTCCAACCATCTGGCCGGCCATCTGTACATGGAATACAACTCCGACACCATGCGCCTGCGACCGATCGTCGCCGATATCCCGGAACGCAACGAGCTCAAGAACGGCGGTCGCGGCTATATGCGCAACATCTCGCTGGTCAACGTCTGGGCCACCGCACCCTTCATGCACAATAATGCTGTTGGCCCGGAGCTCTGCGGCAAACCGGCGAACAAGGACAACGACTTCCACCGCGCCCGCTATGTCGATCAGAACGGCAAGCTGCTCGCCAGCCAGCCGGATTGTCTGCGCTACGATCCGAGCGTCGATGGCCGCTTCGAGCTTTACAAGCGCTCGATGTTCGAGCTGCTGCACCCAAAGGAACGTGGCAGCAAGCGCACCCTGACCAACACTGATCTGCTCATCGACGTCGGCATCCGCCCCCTCGACGGCAAGACTGAAAAACCCGTGCTCGGCTTCGGTCAGGTCAAGATTCCGGCTGGCAGCAGCGCCGGTTTCCTCAACGGGCTACAGCACAAGCAACTGATCGGCGACCTCTTCCTCGCCAAGCGCGACCCGGCCAAAATTGAAGCGTCCGGCAAGAAGGAGCTCATGCCAACCCTGCAGGCCATGGCCGACGACATCCTCAAGCAACCCGCACGCTTTGCGGAGATTTTGCAAGAGAAGCGCGATTTTCTCAGTACCAACTACGAGACCTGTACCCAGGAGATCGAAAACGAGGGCCATCGCTTCGGTGAAGACCTTTCCGAAGCCGACAAGAAGGCACTCACCGCCTTCCTCGCTACCCTCTAAGGCAAGGAGAATCTCATGAACACCCTTATCCTGCGCACCGGCCTGATCACCCTGGCCGCCGCCCTGGCCGCCTGTAGCAAGCCGGAGCCGCCCAATATCGCCTTTGCCCCCTACGACAAGAGCTACCAGTCGAAACCGGACCTCGCCCAGGTCGATTACAAATACCCCATTGCTACGACCGAACTGGCGAAAATCACCCCCGACTACCTGGCCATGCTGGATCAGGAGCAACTCGACCAGCTCTACGCCCGCCTCACCGCCGGCCCCATCCCCGACGGCGCCTTTGATGGCCGCATCCTTCTGCCCCGGGGCAGCAGCGGCAAGTTCCGCCTGTCCGAAATCGTCGGCGGCTATACCGGCACGGCACTGCATCTCAAGGGACTGCTCATCGAGAACATCGGTGAGGTGTTGTGGCGTGGCAAGGTTTTTTTCCGCGAAGAACGGGTATTGCGCAACCGCATCGACGACCTGTCGCTGTTAAAAAAGGCTGGGCTGGTCGAAGGCGAACCGAAGAAAATGAACTACGGCGGCAAGGAAACTTGGCTGCTCTTTCCGGCCAAGCTCTATTGCGGCCAGAGCCTGCTCGACGCACGCCGCGAATCGATCATCATCGACTATTTTTTCACCGACGAAATCCCCGGCTACCAAGAAAACCCGGACTATCTGGCCGGTCGCCGCGGCCTCAAGGTGCGCGACGAGATCCGCATGATCCGGCCCGGACTCTACCTGGGCCGAGCCTACCTCGACCGTGGTTTCGCCCTCAACTTCACGCTCTACGACAAGGCCAGCGACGAGAAGTCGCGGGATGATTTCATCAAGACCGGGAAGGTTCAGGAAGACTGCTGGCCAGGCACCCAGGCGCGTACTGTCGCCGCCACCGTCATCGCCAAGCCGTGAGCCGTGGGCTGGCGATGGGAGCCCGGCATGAGCTTGCGCACTACCGTCCTGATCGGCCTGCTTGGCCTGATCTGCGGGCCGGGAGCGGTGATGTGGGCAGCGGCTGATCCCCTTCACGCGGTAGCGAGCTGGGTTATCGACCCGGCCATTCCCGGCGACAATCTCCCCCCTGCCGGCAGCTCGCTCTTCGACCAGCTTTTTGCCGTGTCGCGCAATGGCCGTGCAAGCTTCGATCTGCCCTTCCCTTTCGCCGCCCTCCTCGCCCGCCTCGACGCCCAGCTTGCACGCGATCCAGCCAGTTTGCTGCCGCCCGCCAAGCGGGTCCTTATCCCCCTCGGCCGTTCGCTGCAACGCAACGCTGCCGCCCCGGATTACTTCGCTTTTCCGCGCGTCGTGGTGGCGGTCGACTCACCGCCCACCCCAGCTTCGTCCCTGCTGTTGAAGGACCGCCTCTTCATCGGCTATCAGGAGAAATCCGCCGTATTGGAAGTCATCAGCTACAACGAAGCTGCAGGCCGCTTTGAGTTCCAGTTGGTCCAGGACTACCGGGCTGGCGGCAAACCGCAGGTGGTCTACGCCAACCGCACGCTCTGTTTCGCATGCCACCAGAACGGTGCTCCCATCTTCTCCCGCGCCCTGTGGGACGAAACCAATGCCAACCCGCAGATTGCCGCGCTGCTCGCCGCCAGCGGCAAGCGCTTCTACGGTATCCCGCCGCAGCGGGGCGTTGATGTACCCTATGCTATCGACATTTCAATCAAGCGCGCCAACGGCTTGGCCCTCACCCAGCGCCTGTGGCAAGAGGGCTGCGGCGGCGCCGACCGGCCCGCCCTGCGCTGCCGTGCCGGCCTGTTTACCGCCGCCCTGCGCCATGCCCTCTCCGATGGCCGCAGAGCAACGCCCGACGCGGATTTCGACAATCAGGTCGCCGCTCCCTTGCGCGCCGAATCCGTTCGACGCTGGCCTGGCGGCCTCATCATCGCCCCGGCGGACATCCCCAACCGCGATCCCCTGTATGGACTCGCCGCCTGGCCCGATGACTCGCCTCGACGGGCAGCCTACGCTCACGTCCCGGCCCGTTTCGAAGTGCTAGCCCCGCGTCCTGCGCAAGCGGTTTGGCAAACTGACGCGGCCAACGCGATGGATCAACTAGTCGGCGGCTTGTCCGAATTCGTCGCCGCCACTGACCGCCTGCGCATCGAAGCCATTCTTTCTGCGCGACCGGCACGTAACGTCCGGCACCGTGCCCCCTGTCGCTTCGAGCCGGGCGCTTCGCGCTGGTCGGTGCGCTGCCAGCCGGCCATTGGGCAGACCGGTCCGCAACTGACCGCCACCCTGGAGATGGCACGCGGCAAGTTTTCAAGCGGTCGGCTGGAGCGCCTGACCCTGCCGGGGAAGGACTCACTCAACGGTGTAACATTTACTGCCACCTCCCCCGGCCAGGGCGAACGCTTCGCCCTGCTTCCTCTGCACAGTCCACGCGGCGCTGACGGCAATCCGCTAACGCGCATCGGCTTCCGGGTTTCACCAGGCAAGCCAAGCGAAGGTAGCGTGACTGTCGACATGCGCCAGGAATTCTCCGCCGTCGAGCAAGCCGTGACGGCCCTGGTCGACGGGCCACACGGCGCAGCGCTTTTCGGCCCGAAACCATTCCCGCGCCAACAGCTCTTTGCCGCGCTCTTTACCCGGCTTGGCGCAACGCAGGTAACAAGTTGCTGCCGAGCGGCTGACCGGCTTCCACCGCCACAGCTTGAGGTACCTGGAAGCCAGGCAATGTCGCCGGTGGACGCCAGCGTACAAAGTTTCTACCCCTACTGCGCGGCCTGCCACCAGAGCGCGGAAACCTTCCCGCCCAATTTCCTGAGCGGCAGCAGAACACAGGTGGCAGCCGCACTGCGCCAGTGCGCGCCCCGGCTCTACGTCAGGCTGTCCATGCCTGACCTAACTGCGGAACAACGTGATAAAACGCCCATGCCGCCGGAAAGCCTGCTGCCGGCCTTCGCCAGCGATAGCGCCAGTTGGCGCGCCAGCCCGACCCGTGCCGCATTGCTTGCCCAGGTTGGCGAGTGGCTACGCGCCGAAAACGCGCAGACGCCTAAGCTCGCCCAACTGCTGGCCGGAGGCTATGAAGCCCTGCGCCCCTGCCTGCCAACGCCCTAACGACCACCCTGTGGGAGCTACCATGAGCGATGATGCCGAACACGAAAAGAACCCCTGGAAGCGGCGCTTCCTGATCCTGTTTATCGTGACCATCGGGATTCCAGCCTTCATCGGCCAGATGTTACTGAATCGCTTCGGTGGCGATGTGGCGGTTGATTACGCCAGCCCGGCCGAGCACTTCAAGTACGGCTCGACCGGCGGTGAGCACGAGATGGGCTTCCCCTACTGGATCTGGCGGGCTATGCCCGAACTCTGCCCGCAGTACCTGCCGGGCAAAGGCTACCAGTCGCTGGGCATGGTCTACGAAAAGAACCACGACGGAAGCGAACGTGACGTACCGGTAGGCACCTCCAAACGCCGTTTCCAGGGTATCGACCGCGTCTTCGTCAATTGCGCCGCATGCCATGTCAGTACCGTGCGCACCGTCGCCGACCAGCCGCCGACCATCGTTCTGGGCATGCCTGCGGCGACCTTCAACATGATGGGGTTTGAAGAGTTCTTCTTCCGCTGCGCTGCTGACCCCAAATTTTCCAAGGAATACATCCTGCCCGAGATCCAGCGCCAGGGGGGGCAACTCGACCTGCTCGACCGCTACCTGGTCTACCCCGTGGCCATCGCCATCATGCGCGACCGGGTGCTGGCGCTGGCCGGGCGCTTCAACTGGGTATTCAAGCAGCAGGACTGGGGGCCGGGCCGGGTCGATACCTTCAACTCGGCGAAGGTCATCTTCAACTTTCCGATGGCGCACCTGGACCCAAAGGAATTCGATGCCCCCGCCGACTTCCCCTCAATCTGGCGTCAGCGTCAGCGCAAGGAGCCGCATGAAATGCAGTTGCACTGGGATGGCAACAACACGACCGTTGAGGAACGCAACAAGAGCGCCGCCTTCGGCACCGGAACAACGCCGCCGACCATCGACATCGTACGCATCGCCCGGGTCGAGCAGTGGATCATGGATGCCACGCCGCCGGCGTTCAGCGGCTTCTTCCCCATCGACGCCAAACTCGCAGCCAGGGGAGCGCCCATCTACAAACAGTACTGCGCCGCCTGCCACGGCGCTTCGGGCAGCGATTTTTCCGGCGAATATGTCGGCCAGGTGGTACCCATTGCCAAAATCGGCACCGACCGTCGCCGGCTGGATTCCTACAGCTACACGCTGGCAGTGAACCAAGCCACGCTCTACGCAGGCTACCCATGGCGTTTCACGCATTTCCAGAAAACCCACGGTTACGCCAACATGCCGCTTGACGGCCTCTGGCTGCGCGCCCCCTACTTGCATAACGGTTCGGTGCCCAACCTGCGCGACCTGCTTGAACCGGCTGCCAAACGGCCCAAGGCGTTCTTTCGTGGCAACGACGTCTATGACCCGATCATGGTCGGCTTCGTCTCTACTATGCCTGAAGTCAACGGCAGGAAATTTTTCCGCCTCGACACCACGAAACCCGGCAACGACAACAGCGGCCATGAGGGCAAGGCCTACGGCACCGAACTTTCCGTCGCCGAAAAAATAGCGCTGGTCGAATTTCTCAAAACATTCTGAGCGATGCATATGCACAACCCGTCATTATCAGCGCAGCTACTGGATTCCGGCTTTCGCCGGAATGACAAACAAGAGATATGCGCCAGTCATGTTGATCTCGTACCCCCGTCATTCCGGCGCAAGCCGGAATCCAGCAACGGCGGATCAAACAATGTCGTCGTACAAATCGCGCCACTGCGGATTGCCAAACTCGATGAGTTCAAGTTTCCAGGCGCGGCGCCATTCCTTGATGGCCTTTTCGCGCTCAATTGCCGATTGGATCGTCACATGAGATTCGAACCAGACCAGGCTATGAACACCATATTTCTTTGTAAACCCCTCCACAAGGTTGTTTTTGTGTTGCCAAACGCGCTGTATGAGGTTAGACGTTACGCCCGTGTAAAGCGTACCGTTTCTGCGGCTGGCGAGGATATACACGCAGGGCTGTTTCATCAGCGCAGCTTACTGGATTCCGGCTTTCGCCGGAATGACAATAACGTCCTACAACATCCCCGTCATTCCGGCGAAAGCGACCGAAGGAAGTGCAGAGCCCGGAATCCAGCAACGGCGGATCAAACATTAACAGGGCGTTCTAAAAAGGGATGACATCATGACCACCTCCTGTTCTTGCAAGACTTGCTTCAAGGCCATCGGTCTGTTTCTTCTGGTCGTTGCTATCCTCGGCGCGATGATCGGCTACGACCGGGGTTTCCGCGAATACCCGCAACCCGACTGGGTCACTGCCACCCCGGAAATGCGTTTCAAGTACGGCTCGATCGGCGCCGAACACGATGCCGGCGTACCCTACTGGATCTTCTACGTCCTGCCGCGAATTTTTCCGGAAAAGCTGACCCAGGATGGCCTGGTGATACCCGGTGGCTACGCCGCCCTCGGCGTGCCCTGGGAGCAGGGTCAGGAACTGCCCGCAGGCTTCACCAAAAAAACCATCGGTTTCGCCCGCGTCGCAAACAATTGTGCCGTCTGCCACACCACCAGCTACCGGGCGACGGCCGATTCCAATCCGGTCTTCGTCGTCGGTGGCCCGGCGCACACCACCAATGTCGAAGGCTTTTTCCGCTACCTCATCGACTGTGCCAAGGATCCACGCTTCAACGCCGACATCCTGATGGCCGAAATCAATCGGGTCGCCGACCTCGACCTCATTGACAAGCTGCTCTACCGCTTCATCATCATCCCCGTCACCAAAAAGCGCCTGCTCGAACGTGAAGCCCAGTTTGCCTGGGTCTACCGCAAGGACTTTCCCGACTGGGGTCGTGGTCGCGACGACGCCATGAACCTTACCAAATACTTCATGATCAAGGCCCCGATGGACGACACCTTCGGCCCCACCGACATGCCCTCCGTGTGGAACCTGAAGAAATATGTCTGGGAAAAGGGGCACCGCATGAACTACGCCGGTGACAGCCACGATCCCTACTCGGTGATCATGGATTCCGCTCTCGGTCTGCTCGGCGCCGCTCCGCACAACAAGGCCGATTTCGTCGGCCAGGTACAGTGGCTGAAGGACTACCTATCCGAGTTGCCGCCGCCAAAATATCCCTTCCCCATCGACACCGCCAAAGCGGCGGCCGGGAAACCTCTGTTCGACGCCAACTGCGCCAGTTGCCACGCCAGTGACAAGACCGGCACCCCACTGCCCCTGGCCGACGTCGGCACCGACCGCGGACGCCTCGACTCCTGGAACAAGAGCGCCGCGATCAAGGCCAACAAGGTAGTCAAGGACATGGGACTGGAGCGCAAGGGTCTGGTGGAAGAGGATCTCAAGGGTTATGTCGCCGCCTTCCTCGACGGCATCTGGCTCAAGGCGCCCTATCTGCATAACGGCTCGGTGCCGACCCTGCGCGACCTGCTCGAACCTGTGGCCAAACGCCCCAGGGTCTTCTGGCGCGGTTACGACGTCTTCGACCAGACCAGGGTCGGTTTCGTCACCGACACCTCGGAAGCCCAGCGGGTCGGCACCCAGCAAAATACCGCCAGCAAGGGCGGCAGCAACCAGGGGCATGAGTTTGGCACGACATTGTCAGCAACCGAGAAAGATGCGCTGGTGGAGTATCTAAAAACCTTGTAAGCGCTTATCGAACCACCCCTACCAGGACGAAAGCATGACCGACAGCTTCCCGAATTTGACCGGAATAGAGCTCCCCGAGCTGAAAGACCCCTGGCAACCCCGCCAAGTTGTTCTGTTTAGCGGGCACATGATTGACGCACCCGATCGCAGCGAGCCGCGCTTCCCTCCTGAGAAGGAGTGCCTCGCCGCTAAAGCGATTGCGGCAGCGCTCGACGAACTCGCCATGGGCGCACAAGACCTCGCCATTTGTGGCGGCGCCTGCGGCGGCGACCTGCTGTTTGCCGAAGCCGCCCTGCGCTGCGGCAGCCGGCTTCACCTTCATTTGCAATACAGGGAAGCGGAATTCCTGCAAGCCTCTGTCGCCTTCGCCGGACAATCGTGGGTCGATCGCTACTACGCCGTCAAGGCCAATAGCCTCACCCGGATTCGCGTGCAGCCCGACGAGTTGGGGCCACCAGAGGCTGGGACCAACCCCTATGTGCGCAACAACCTGTGGCAGCTCCACACGGCCCTCGCACACGGCGCCGACAAGGTACGCTGCATTGCGCTGTGGAATGGTGAAGGCGGTAGAGGCCCCGGCGGAACCGAAGACATGGTGCGCACCGTCAGGGAGTTTTCCGGTCGGGTGAGCATTGTCGATACCCGGCAGCTCTTCGGACTTTGAAGCTAGTTAAAATCGGATTAACCACAAAGGAGGCCGCATCATGAGCAAGAATGCACTGTGCATCGGCATCAACGACTATCCCGGCACCCAGAACGACCTGGCAGGCTGCGTCAACGACGCCAACGACTGGGCTGCCGAACTGGGCGGCCGCGGCTTCGCAGTTACCAAAATGCTGGACCAGCAGGCAACCCACGCGGCCATGACGGCAGCCATCAACGGGCTGATCCAGGGCGCCGCGAGCGGCGACACGCTGGTCATCACCTACTCCGGGCATGGAACCTGGGTGCCCGACAGTTCGGGCGATGAGCCGGATGGCCGCGATGAAGCGCTATGCCCATGGGATATCGGTCAGGCTGGGCCCCTGCTGGACGACCAAATTCGTCAGATGTTTCTTGCCCGGCCCGCCGGGGTGCGCATTCTGCTCCTCTCCGACAGTTGTCATTCCGGCTCAGTCACGCGCGGCGATGACGAAGACCTCGACAGCGCTCACCCACGCGCCCGCTTCATGCCGCTGGAATCATGGATGCCGGGCAATGAACTGCCTGCGGCCAGCGCCCGGCCGGCCCATCGGGTGGGTGGCTTGAAACGCAGCGGTGGCGACCTGTTGCTGGCCGGCTGCCTGGACACCCAATTTTCCTGGGACACCAGCTTCAAGGGGCGGCCCAATGGCGCGTTCACCTATTACGCCATCAAGACACTACGCGAAAGCAAGCCGGCCAACTACGATGCCTGGTTCAAAGCCATCCGCGCCTACCTGCCGTCGTCCAAGTTGCCGCAGGAACCGCAGATCCTCGGTTCCGCAGGGGCGCGACGCTTCAAGGTTTTTACCTGATTGCGCGCCACTAAATTCATCGGGAATTTGAGAATGCGATCATGAGCCGTCCTCCAGCCAAACCCCTCAAACTGATCAGCAGCAACGTCAGCACGGGCAGCGACCTGCCGCTGCCCGGCATCCTGCGCGCCACGACACGTTCGGGCGCGAGTGACGTTGATCCGCTGCTGGCAGGTCTGGTGGTGGAGAAGGTCTATACCCTCGGCACACCCACCCGGGGCGGGCCACCGGGGCAGGCCGAAACCCTGGATACCACCAGGCCGGAACTGCTGGCGGTGGAGACTGAGGACGGCAGCACCCTGTTCATCCGTTCCGACACACTGGCCGAGGCTGTGGCGCGTCTGCAACCCGAAGCGGTGGTGGACGGCGAGGTGGATTTCGCCCGCTTCCATGATGCCAATGCCCGGGCGCGCGGTATTGGTGACGTGTTGTGGACAGCGGCATCGGTACTGCGCCTGCCCACCGACGGCCTGGAAGGCGAAGCCAATGATCTGGCGCGGCAGTGGGCAAAAGAAAAATTGGGCGAACAGGTAGAGGCCAAGGCCTACGCCCTGGGTTCCGTTCTCGGCGCCAAGGCGCTGATGTGGAAAATCGAATCACGCCTGGCCGGGCGACCCGGACTATATCTCTGGCGCGACAGGCTGCTGGCGGCCAACGACTTCTGCGCAGCGGGCGACCCGCGCCTTAGCGATGCCGCCCAGGGCAAGCCCATGCTGGTGCTGATCCACGGCACCGGTTCCTACACCGTAGGCGGCTTCTCCGACCTGCGTGAGGACGACGCCACCTGGAATCAGCTCAAACTGCGTTTCCCCGGTGGCATTTTTGGCTTCGAGCACCGGACCTTTTCCGAAAGCCCGGCCGAAAACGCCCTGGCACTGCTACAGGCCCTGCCCAAGGGCGCAAGAGTATCGTTGCTCACCCATTCACGTGGCGGCCTGGTTGGCGATCTGCTCAGCCTGGGCCAGGTGCCGGACAAGGTCATCGACAGCTACAGCATCGACACCCGGGACGCTGATGACCCGGCTGGCCTGGAACGCCAGGCGCAGGAAGAACGTGACCGACTACGCGCCATCCGCGACCTGCTGCTCGCGGGGAAAATCAGCATACAGCGCTATGTGCGTGTCGCCTCGCCAGCCCGGGGCACGCGCCTGCTTTCGGAAAACCTCGATGCCGCGCTCTCCGACTTCCTCAACCTGCTACAGTGGGGCGGTGGCGCCCTGATCGGCGCAACGGCCTCGGCGCTGGGCGGCCCGGTCGCCGGCGAAGCCTTCGGCCAGGGAGCATCAAGCTGCCTGGGTGTCATCAAACGGCTGGTGCTTGAAATCGCCGGCCGGCGCATCGATCCGCGCCTGGTTCCCGGCATCGCTGCGATGCGCACCGATTCGCCGCTGGCTGCCTTCCTGGCGCACCCCGACACGCTCCGGCACGATGGCATCGAAATGGCCATCATCGCCGGCGATACCGAGTTCGACGGATTCGGCCTGTCCAACCTAGGCCGCCGCGTGGTCAACCTGTTCTGCGACTGGCGGCTGTTCGACCGCAATGACAACGACCTGGTCGTAGATACCGATTCGATGTACGCTGGACTGGGCCATCGTCCAGGCGCCAGCTACCTCTATGACCAGGACACTGCGGTCACCCACTTCCGCTATTTTCGCAACCCACCCACCCGTGACGCCCTGAGCGCCTGGCTGGTGGGCGAGGAGCCGGGCCGTTTGGCGCAGTTCCAGCCGCTGACCGATGGCGCCAAAACCCCCTGGCGCGATCGCGATGCCCAACTGGCCCAGCGCGGCGCGCCGACTGGCCCGCGCCCCGTGGTGATCATCATCCCCGACATCATGGCCACCCACATCGAGATCAAGAACAAGACCTCAGATATCCCCGGCAGCGGCCAGCAGATCTGGCTCAATACGCCCAGCCTGGCGCTTGGCGAGCTGGACCGTATGCGCGATCCAGCGTCGACCAACGTGGGGGCTGGAGACCTGTTCGAGATGACGTACGGCGACCTGGCCGATCATCTCGCGCAGAGCCACGTGGTCATCCGCTGCCCCTACGACTGGCGCCAGCCGCTGGAAAAATGCGCCGACGCGCTTGCCGCCAGAATCGAGCAGGCCACCCGCGAGAATCCCGGCCAGCCAATCCGCCTGCTGGCACACGGTATGGGCGGATTGGTGGCGCGCACCCTGATCAGCAAACACGGTGCAGCGTGGCAGAACGTTCTCGATTCCGGCGGCCGCCTGATCATGCTGGGCACACCCAACAATGGCGCGCATACCCTGGTGCACACCCTGCTCGGCAAGACTGATGCCGTTCGCATGATTGAAAAAATCGACCTTGAACACGGGCTGCAAGAACTGCTTGACATCGTCAGCAGCTTCCCCGGAGCGCTGTCGTTGCTGCCCCGACCGGGATTCACCGACACCGGCAACGCACCACGAATTGCCAGCGACGAGTACTACAACAGCGGCACATGGAAGGAACTCAAGGCGAAAAACACCGACCGCTGGTATGCAGACCATATTTGCGGCGCCCCCGACGAAAAACTGCTGGCGCTTTGCCAAGCGTTCTGGCGAGACACCCTCCCCGGCAACGAAATCGTCAATCCCGAACGGGTCAGCCAGATCTTCGGACAGAGCGACAAAACCCCCTGTGGCGTCCAGCGCACTGCCGACGGCCGGCTCAAGCTGCTGTTCACCGCCGACGGCGACGGTTGGGTAACCTGGGCCTCGGGCCGACTGGACAATCTCGATTCTGACACCCACTGCTGGAGCATGCCGGTGGAACATGCCGACCTGAGCTGCGCAGCAGACTACTTCCCGGCCATCGTCGACCTGCTCGAACGGGGCCAGACCGACAAACTGGGCCGTCTGCCACGCCGGCGTGGTGAAGAGGCGGCAAGCTTCGTTCTTCAAGCCGCTCCGCCGGTGCTCGCCGGCGAAGCGGAGATAGCACGTGCCTGCATGGGCAGCGGGCCGCCTCGGCGTCAGGTGTCGCGAATAAAACCGACGCTTAAGGTCGCGGTGTGCGCCGGCGATTTGCGCTTCGTCGACCAGCCCGTCCTTTGTGGCCACTACATCGGCGATGCAATCTCCGGCGCCGAAGCCGCGCTCGATGAGATGCTCGACGGTGCACTGGCCGAACGTGAGCGCCTCGGCGTTTATGCCTCCGAGATTGGCACGTCGGCGATCACGCTGCGCCCACCGGGCGGGGAGCAAGATGCACGAGGTGCACGGGGGAGCCGGCCGGGGGCGGTAATCGTCGGCCTGGGGAAATTCAACGGACAACTGAGTTCACTCCAGGTCACCGAGACGGTGCGCGCCGGTGTCGTGCGCTTCCTGATACAACTGCGTGATACCCTGCAAGTCAAGCAGGATGAGGATGTAGAGCTATTTAGCCTGCTCGTCGGGTGGAATTCTACCGCCAGCATCAGCGTCGCCGAATCAGTGGCAGCGATTACCCGTGGCGTTCTCGAGGCCAACCACCAGTTCAGCGATGCCCTGAGCAAATCACGCAAGAACGGCGCCACCGTTTCGCAGCTCTGTTTCATCGAGCTGTACCGCAATGCCGCTATCGCCGCCGCGCATGCCGTGCTCGAACTGCCCGCGAATCTGGCGGACGAACTCAAGCGCATGGGCGCGCGTATCGCACCTGCCGCGACCTTGACGATCGGCGAAGGCATGCAGGATCGGTTAAACGTTGACGGCGATCTGGGCCATTGGTCGCGACTCATCGTCAGTGATGCCGATGCCGTGGAAGGTGATGGCGCAAGCGCCGACGGGCCTGCCGAGCCCTTAACCGGCGAATCGCGCTATTACCCCGAACGCCTCAAGTACGTTCTCCTGTCGCAGCGCGCGCGGGCCGAAACGGTGGTGCAGCAGCGTCAGCCCGGCCTGATCGAGGCCATCATCCGCGACCAGCGGCGCAATCCTGCCTATAACGCCAAACTCGGGCAGACCCTGTTCCAACTCATGGTGCCGCTCGATTACAAGGCTGTCGCGCGGGAACAGTCGCGCCTGCTCCTGGTGCTCGACGGCTACACCGCCAATCTGCCCTGGGAACTGCTACAGGCCGACAGCGAACCCCTGGTGCTCAGAATGCCCATGGTCCGCCAACTGGCCACCCTGCACTACCGACCCACGGTGCGCACCGCCAACGCCAATACCGCCTGCATCATCGCCGCCCCAAGTACCGACGGCTTCGACAAACGCTTTGCCGGCAACCATCAGCAGCTTGACGATCTGCCCGAGGCGACGCGCGAAGCGCAGGCCGTCGGCGACAGCCTGCGACGGGCGGGCTGGAATGAAAACGATATCGTCGTCAGCCCGGCGGACAAAGAAGCCCTCGATATTTTCGCCACGCTCTACGATCGCCCCTACCGCGTTCTGATGATTAGCGCGCACGGCATTTTCGAGGCCAAGGGGGTGGACGGGCACAGCTATTCCGGTGTCGTACTCTCTGATGGCCTGCTGCTTACCGCCGTCGAAATCGATCTGATGGAAGTCGTTCCCGAGCTCGTCTTCCTCAATTGCTGCCATCTGGGCAGCGTCAACAATCCGCACAGCCAGCCCAACAAATTGGCCTACAGCCTGTCGCGCAAGCTCATCGAAATGGGAGTGCGTTGCGTCGTTGCCGCCGGCTGGGCGGTCAACGATGCAGCCGCGTGCACCTTCGCCAGCACCTTCTTCGCTCAGCTCACGCTTGGCGAAACCTTTGGCGACGCTATCTTCAGGGCGCGCCAGGTCACCTTCCAACAGCATCCAGCGTGCAACACCTGGGGCGCTTACCAGGCCTATGGCGATCCGGGTTATCGCCTGCGCACCAGCAGCGAATCTGACGCCGGCCACCAGTCCAAACCCTACGTCGCCGTAGATGAATTGCTGGCGACCCTCCTCGGACAACGGGTAAAAAACAAACGGCGCAAAAGCGATGCCAAAACACCGTCGTTTGCACAGCAGCAGCAATGGCTCCAGCGCCAACTCGCCAAATGCCCACCCGCCTGGGCCGAACTTCCCGAAGTGCTACAGGCCAGCGCAGCGTTTTATGGCGACTACGGCGTCGAGGGCTCTGACCTGGCTCGCGAGTCCTACCAGCGCGCTGTTCAAGCGGAAGACCGGTCGGGTCGGGTCACGCTGCGCGCCATCGAGCAACTGGCCACTATGGAAACACGCTGCGCGGAACATCTGGCGGACCAGGGACAATTCGACCAGGCGCTAAACCTGATCGACAGCGCCATCCGCCGCCTCAAGGCCCTCGCCACTGCGGTACGCAGCGAGGCCAAGCCGGCAGCGGCAGCCCCGGCGAACCACAGCGAACGGGCGGCAAGGCTGAACAACGCCTTGAAACTTAAGGCCGCCATACTGTTGAAAAAGGGCGAGAGACCAGGAGAAAAATCACCATGACCGCACGCAATTCACCCGCGATACCCGCGAACGCAGTCATTGAGATAGCAGTTCGGGGCACGCCAATATCATCATCATTTCGCCCTTTCTTTTGGGGAGGGCCAGGTAGCCGAAGAAGAATAAAACATCCGCTCATGACCAGAAACCAGGAGGAAAGTCACCATGACCAGCACGCAGTCCAACCACGATAAACTCGAACGCCGTCTGCACGACATCGACTGGGCCGCGCTTCGCCGGCCTGACTACATGCCCTCACCGGCGGCCTGGGAAGATCAGGTGCTTTATTTCCTGATGCTCGATCGATTCTCCGACGACAAGGAGTTGGGCTGCCGCGACAACCAGGGCAATGTCGTGAGTACCGGCAGCACTCCATTGTTCAGCTTTCCGGACGACGCCTACACGGCGGACCGAACGGCCTGGGCGGATGCCGGAATCGAGTGGCTGGGCGGTACGCTCAAGGGTCTGGAACATAAGATTGGCTACCTTAAGCGCCTGGGAGTGACAACCCTCTGGATCAGCCCGGTGTTTAAGCAGGTGACTGCGGATCGCCATTCCTACCACGGCTATGGCATCCAGAACTTTCTGGATGTCGATCCGCACTTCGGCACCCGCCAGGACCTCATCGACCTGGTCAATACCGCGCATTCCAGCGGCATTCGCGTCATCCTGGACATCATCCTCAACCATGCCGGCGACGTATTCGACTATCAGTTCAATCCCGCCCGCTACCCGGTCACGGAAGAGAACGGCAGCATCGGCATGGACCCGCGCTGGGATGGCGGCACTTACCCGGTAGCCGGCTGGCGCAATGCCTTCGGCCAGGCCAACATTCCCTTCGGCCCGATCGACCCGGCCACGCACAGCTATGCCTGGCCCAACGACGCGGTGTGGCCGGCAGAGATGCAGGCTGCCGGAAACTTTACCGCCCGCGGCCGCATCACCAGTTGGGACCACGATCCTGAATTCTTCGAGGGCGACTTCGTCACCCTGAAGGATATTTACCATGGCGAGCACGACCGCGACGAGCAAAACAGGCGCATTGTCGATGCCTTCCACGTCGCCCCGGCCCTCGCTGCCTTGTGCGAGGCATATAAGTTCTGGATCGCCCTGGCCGACATCGACGGCTTTCGCGTCGACACCGTCAAACATATGGAGCCGGGCGCGACGCGCTACTTCGTGGCGGTCATCAAGGAATTCGCACAAACCCTGGGCAAGGAGAACTTCTTCCTGGTCGGCGAAATCACCGGCGGCCGTGAAAACGCCTGCAACATTCTCGAACTCACCGGCCTCGACGCGGCCCTTGGAATCGACGATATCCCTGACCGCATGGACTATCTGGCCAAGGGCTGGCGGGAACCCGTCGATTTCTTCAACCTGTTCCGCAACTCCGCTCTGGTCAACAAGTCCTCGCATACCTGGTTCGGCCAGCACGTCGTTACGCTCTTCGACGATCACGACCAGGTGCGTAAGGGCAACAATAAGGGCCGCTTTTGCGGCGACAGGGCCAACAACGGGTATGCCCACCTCAAGGCGGTGCTCGGCCTTAACCTCTGCGCCATGGGTATCCCCTGCCTTTACTATGGCACCGAGCAGGCTTTCGATGGCGCTGGCGACAACGATCGCTACCTGCGCGAATGCATGTTCGGTGGCGCATTCGGCTCACTGCAAAGCAGCGGCCGACATTTCTTCAATGAGGATCACGAGATATACCGTTTCATCGCCGACGTCACGGCGCTGCGCAGCACGCATCTGGCGCTGCGCCGGGGACGGCAATACCTGCGCGAAATTTCGGATTCCGGCGCACCGGACAGCTTCGGCCTGCCGCATATGATCGGCGGTCGGATACTTTCCGTCGTACCCTGGTCGCGCCTCTTTGACAATCAGGAAATTCTGCTCGCCATCAACACCGATGCGGACAATCCGCGTGCAGCCTGGGTTACCATCGACGCTGCGCAGCACGCTGATCTTGCCCTTCTCACCTGCCTCTACTCGACCGACGCGGCACAGATCGGCCTGACCACGCCGATCGAGGCGCGCAACGGCCGGGCCGTTCATATCGTTGTGCCGGCAGGAGGATTCGTGATGTATGGATGAATTTATTCTGCAAAAATTATTCCATTGCCAAGCGCTAGGAGAGGAGTCAAAACCATGTCCAGCAAACTCATCGCCCGCATTGATTCTCCCGCACCCAAGAAGATCCTGAGTTGTGATGGCGGAGGCATTCTTGGCCTGATCAGCGTCGAAATTCTGGCCAGGATCGAAGCGGATCTGCGCGCCAAACTCAACAAGCCCGACCTGGTGCTGGCCGACTGGTTCGATTTCGTCAGCGGCACCAGCACCGGAGCCATTATCGCCGCATGCATCGCCGCCGGAATGTCGATGGAGCGCATTCGCGAGTTTTATGTCGGCAGCGGCGAGCAGATGTTCGACAAGGCCTCGCTCTTCAAGCGTTTGCATTACAGCTACAACGACGAACCCCTGGCGCAAAAACTGCGCAGCGAACTCAACCGCGCCCTCGGCCATGCCGAGAACGCTTCACCCGCAACCCTGGGTGATGAGGGCTTGCGCACGCTGCTGATGATGGTGCTGCGCAATCACACCTCCGATTCGCCGTGGCCGGTGAGCAACAATCCGCGTGCCCGATACAACCAGCGCACCAAGGACGATGGCAGCCCGCGCCGCGACTGCAACCTGGATCTGCCGCTCTGGCAACTGGTTCGCGCCAGTACCGCCGCGCCAACGTTTTTCCCGCCCGAGGTGGTGACTTTTGCGCCGGGCATGCCGGAGCAATACCAGTTTGTCTTTGTCGACGGCGGCGTGACCACCTACAACAATTCAGCCTTCCTGGCCTTCCAGATGGCCACTGCAGCACCCTACAAAGTGAATTGGGCGACCGGCACGGACCAGTTGCTGATCGTCTCGGTCGGCACAGGCAACGTAGCGAAGGCGCGTCCCGGGCTCGAAACCAGCGACCTGACCTTGCTCGACAACGCAAAAAATATTCCGTCGGCACTGATGAATGCCGCCTCGGCCGGCTGGGACATGGCCTGCCGCCTGCTCGGAGAGTGCCGTCACGGCGCCCCCATCGATCGGGAAATCGGTGACATGGTAAGCCCCTCCGACACAGCGAACTGGACCGGCAACAAGCAGTTCGCCTATGTGCGTTATGACCCCGACGTATCGCGTGCTGGACTCGATGCTCTGGGTTTGCAGGATATCGATCCGGCCAGAGTACAACTCATGGATTCGGTCAAGTTCATCCCCGAAATCCAGCGCGTCGGCAAGGCCTACGCCGATTCCCACCTCGCTACCGAGCACTTCAGGGGGTTCATCTGATGGCCACCTGTTTCGTTATCCAGGGGTTTGGCAAGAAAACCGATTTTACCGATGGTCGCGTGCTGGACCTCGACGCTTCCTACGCCGTCATCAAGGAAGGTGTTGAAGGTGCCGGACTCACGTGCATCCGAGCCGACGAGATCCAGCATGCCGGCACCATCGACGTTCCGATGTACCAGCAATTGCTGAAGGCCGATCTGGTCATCGCCGACCTGTCCACCTACAACGTCAACGCCGCGTTCGAGCTGGGAATTCGCTACGGTTTGCGTCCGAGTGCCACCCTCATCGTCGCCGAGGAGTGCTTCAAGAACCCTTTCGATGTCAGTCATATCGTGATCCGCCGTTACAAGCACCTGGGCGAGGACATTGGCGCCCAGGAGGCCAGGCGTTTCCGGGATGATTTGAAACAAGCCATCACGGCCATTCTGGCAAACGCGCAGACTGACAGTCCGGTGTATGCCTTTCTGCCTGATTTAACTCCCCCCTGGGCGAAGCCTGCCGATGATCAAATAGCCGCGCCGGTTTCGGCCCCCGCCAGGGTTGCGCGTGGCATGCAGACGTTCAGACCCGACGAAACCCTGAGCGCCATGGGTCTGCTCACCTTCGAATCCGACAACGCGTTTCCGCAAACCGCTAAAGCCAATCTGGAACAGGCACAGGCAATGCTGCTGGCCGGCGATTTCAGCGCCGCCTGCCAGCTTTTTCAAGAAATCCGCAAACTGCGGCCCAACGACAGCTTTATCATCCAGCAACTCATCCTGGCCACCTACAAGTCTGAACAACCGACTCCCGAAGCGGCACTGAACGAGGCCAAGGCCATCACTCAGGTCTTGAATCCGGCCACCACCAACGACCCGGAAACTCTGGGCCTGTGGGGAGCAATCCACAAGAAGCTGTGGGCAATAACACAGCAAGCCGGCGACCTGAACGAAAGCATTGAGGCCTACGGCCGCGGCTTCTTTCTCAAGCAGGATTATTACAATGGAATCAACCTGGCCTTTCTGCTGGAAGTGCGCGCCCTGAACGCGTTCAGGGCGGGCGAGCGGGAAGAAGGCATCGCTGACTTAGTCCTTGCCCGACGTATCCGGCGCGATGTCATCAAGTACACAGAGCCGTTGATCAACAAGGATTACGGGCCTGAAAAACGCTACTGGATCCTGGCCACCCTCTGGGAAGCGACGGCCGGACTCGGCGATGCGGCCAGCGCGGAAAAATGGGCGGCCCAGGCGCGAACGCTGAAGATGGCTGACTGGATGACCGAATCAACCCAAACCCAGATCCAGAACATCCTGAACAGGCAAGCTGAAATTGCCCTGCTCAACCCTGAAAGCCCGGCTGCCAAGAAAAAGGTTTGAAAGTGTTACCTTCCGGCGCCGTCTTCTTCATCCTGATCACTGCCGTGGTGCTGGCGGCAGCGCTGGCATGGCTGGTCGCTGCGTTGTACCAGCGCCGCATGCTGGCGTTGATGCGTGGCGGCGCAGCGCCCGAGCAGACGGCGATCATGGATGCGGCCCCCCAGGCCCAGGTAGCGCAAGCCCCGGCCTGGAATAGCGCGGTAACTTTCGCCAGCAACCAGCGCGCCTCTACCCGACTCATGCTCAGTCTGGGCGGTATTTCGCTGCTCATCGCCCTGAGCCAAGCCTGGCTGGCGCTGCTCTTTGTCTACAACGACCGTGATTTCAGCCTGAACCGGATTCTGGTGCTGGGCGCCGTTTACGCCTGGCCGATGGTGCTGGCCTGGGGACTCGCACGACGCTGGAGTTGGCTGCGCATCCTCGGCAACATCGCTTTGTACATGCTGCTCATGTTGGCAGTGGTCATGCTACGTTCCACAGCCGCCCAGACCCTGCTTTCGGTGAGCGGCTGGCTGTTTAGCCAGGCCATTATTCCGGTCTCCATCACGCTGCTGATCGGCGCCAGCGGACGCATTCGTGCGGTGGCGCCCTATCTGCTGCCGCCGACCCTGCTGCTCACCGCTTCGTCGGTGCTGACCCTGCAAGTCATGGCGCAGCGTGTGCAAGATCCGACGTCCTGGGTCATCAGCCTGGCGAACATCTTTGGCGCCTATCCCACCCTGCTGCTTTTCGTGCTGGGACCCTGGCTGATTATGGCCTGGCCGGTAGTCCAGTTGGGCAAATGGCTGGCCAGAGCCTATCGGGCCAAGTTTTTTTCCGACCTGAACTACTTGATTGCCGTCTACTGGCTCCTGATCCTGTTTGCCAGTGCCCTGCCGGGAATGGAAGGAGTCGGACCGTGGACCTTCGTCCAACTCCTGCCCTGGTTGTGGCTGCCCCTGCTGCTGCTCGCACTGCGCGACCAGTTGAAGCCACCAGCGGGGCCGCCCACCCTGCTCGTCCTGCGCGTATTTCAGCGCGACGCCCAGGTCGAACTGCTGTTCGATCAAGTCATTGAGCGTTGGCGCCTGACCGGAAACACCGTACTGATCGCCGGCACCGACCTGCTTAGCCGAACCCTTGACCCCGACGATCTCTTCGTCTACCTCAACGGCGCCCTGAGCGAGCGTTTTATCGCCAACCCGGCGCAGTTGACCGAACGCATCGCCAGCTTCGACTGGCAGCCTGATCCAGACGGACGTTACCGCATCAACGAGTGCTATTGCTTCGACAGCACCTGGCAGAGTGCCGTGCACGCCCTGGTCGAGCACTCCGCTGTCGTACTCATGGATTTGCGCGGATTCCGCCCAGAAAACAAGGGATGCCGTTTCGAGCTGGGCGTACTGGCCGCCGCCAGCCATCTGCGCCGAGTGGTCGTGCTGTACGACCAGGCCACGGACCGTGCCGTTGCCGAATCGGATATCAAAGCGAACATCAACCCGGTCGCCGCCGGGCGCATCCACTGGCTGCCTGCCGATCGCATGGATAGCGCGATGGCCGGTCGCACCCTGGCCGCCCTGTTCAGCACGGCAAACTGAACCATGTCCGGACTGTTCATCAGTTACCGTCGCGACGACCAGGCCGGTTTCGCCGGACGACTCGCCGATGCCCTGGGGTCAGCCTTTGGCGCGAACAATGTGTTTCGTGATATCGATGATATTCACCCGGGAGAAGACTTTGTCGCCGCACTCACAAAACAACTGCACAGTATCGATGTGATGCTGGTGGTAATCGGTCCCGGCTGGTTGACGGCACGCAGGAACGGCATTCGCCGCCTAGACGAACCGGAGGATTTCGTTCGCCAGGAAATTCAAGTCGCGTTGGACTCGGGCAAAGCGGTACTTCCGGTGCTTGTTGGCGGCGCTGCGATGCCGGCAGAAGACGACTTGCCAGCGACGATTGGCGCGCTGGCCCGACGTCAGGCCTTCATCCTTTCCGACCCCGGCTGGTCCTCGGATGTAACGCGCCTAACCGAATCCATCAAGCCCCTGCTGCCATTTCAACAACGCTTTTCCTTACGCCAGAGAATAGCCTGGGTCGTCACTGGAATCGGCCTGATCGCGTTGCTGGCCACAAGCTTGAACGCTTATCGGTCAGAGAGTTCAGCCGACCAGCTGGCAACAGAAATTGCCAGCGCCCTGAACGGTCGCTGGACAGCGCAGGTGAACTACGATTGGGGCGCCGTGCACCAGGAGACGTTCGATCTGCGACTGGAGAACGGTGAAATCCATGGCACCGCGAGTTATCTGCGTGTGGCGCGTAGCGTTGAACAAGGCCAGTTACGGGCGGAACACTTGAGTTTCATCACGCATAGCCAGGAGATGATGAATGATGCCCCCAACCTCGTCATAACGCATCGCTATCGTGGCATGCTCAAGCCGGGCGAACTGCATCTGGTACTGGAAAGCAGCGGCGGCCAGACCACCCATACCCCGGTTGAGTTCATCGCCCGGCGCGTTGAGAAATAGGGGTATCCGATTGGCATGCGGATTGCTGCGTTCGGCCAGCAACGGTCGGTGGTGGGCATCGGATGCCTTTCAGGGCGATTGCATGAAGGAGGTTCGAAAATGACTGAGCTTGAATACAAACCTGTGCGTCACAACCACAAGGATTTCATGGAACGTGCGTCACAACGTATCGGCTTTAAAGAAGCCTATGATGCCCTTGCCGTCGAGCATGTCCTTGCCAGCCAAATGCTGGCCGCAAGAACCAAGGCTGGCCTCACTCAAGAGGCAGTTGCCTCGCGTATGGGCACGACCAAAAGCGCCATCTCTCGTTTGGAGTCTGCTGGCAAGCATGTGCCCTCTCTCGCTACGCTCAAGCGCTACGCGGAAGCAGTTGGCTGCAAACTTGAAATCAAACTCGTGCGTCAACGCTGAAAACAACGCCAATGAATAAGGTTAGAGCGCTCAACCCTCAACCTCGCTCCTTTCAGTCGCTGGACGCTGCGCGATAAAGCCGCGCAGCGCCGGTGACATCAACGTTATGCGTCACTAAATCACCGCCCATGATTACAGGAGGCAATGAAATGAAAGAGTTTCGTCCTGCGAAAAAGCGAGCTGAGGTCTCGGTGGGAGAGTCTGTCCGTATCCTGCGTGAACTCCAAGAACTGAGCCAAAGCCAACTTTCCGAACTTACGGGAATCCCGCAAGCCACCATCTCCGCCATCGAGAACGGCCGAGTGAACTTGGGTGTCGAGCGCGCAAAGGTTTTTGCTCGTGCACTCAATTGCCATCCAGCCGTACTCGTATTCCCCGGCTGGGAAGTTCCGCTTGAACACGCCGCATAACCTTTCAGTTCGCCGAACACTGCGCATAAAGCCGCGCAGCGCCCCTCACCTTAAACAATGGGCGTCTTACAAAAATTAGTTTGCTTTTCTCTGCGATCTCTGCGTTGAAAGCGGTTTACAATCTTTCCCTCTAGCCCATTCGCCTCTACACCCCAGGGGTGTTTCCTGCGGGGCACGTTTAGTGTGGTTAACAAAAAAACGCCAGGAGGCTAAACCGTCCCGGCGTTCTGTTTGAGGTCTTGCGAATTATTCGACTTTGGCCTTGGCACGCAGGCCGTCGACCATCTTGTTGATCTGTTGTGACTGTGCTTGTTGGAGCAGGCGCGGCTTGATTTCCTCAAAGGCCGGAACACTCAGCGGGCGGCTGTCGTCGAGCAGGATGACGTGGTAGCCGAATTCGGTTTTGACCGGGGTTTCCGTGTATTTGCCTTTGGCGAGGCTGGTGAGGGCATCGCTAAAGGGTTTGACAAAGTTGCCGGCGCTGGCCCAGCCGAGATCGCCGCCGTTGTCCTTGGAGCCGGGGTCGATCGATTGCTTGGCCAGTTCTTCGAACTTGGCGCCCTTCTTGAGGTTGGCGATGATCGCCGTGGCGTCTGCTTCATCCTTGACCAGAATGTGGCGCGCCTTGTACTCAGTGCTGCCAAGCTGGGTCTTGATCGTTTCGTATTGCGCCTTCAACTGCGCATCACTGATCGGGTTCTTCTTGACGTATTCCTGGATGTAGGCGCGGACAAAGAACGCTTGACGCGCTGCCTCGGCCTGAGCTGCAATATCCGGCTTCTTGTCGAGTCCGGCCTTCTTTGCTTCCTGAATCAGTAGTTCGCGCCGGATCAGTTCTTCGCGAACCGCATTTTTCAGTTCCGGGGAGTCCGGTGCGCCCTGGGCTTTCTGTTCGGCCATGAAGATGTTGGCCAGGTTTTGTGAAACGGCGACGCCGTTGACGGTCACGAAGGCGTTGCCGGCGGCCAGTGCCGATGCCGATGCCGACATCATCGCGCCAATGAGCAGTGTGGCCACAAGTTTCGAGAGATTCTGCATGTAAGGTATTCCTTCAGTCTGGGTGGAGTCGAGTAGGATAGGGTTTCTTGTAATAAGAGTAAACAGCTTCATTGGGCTTCGTCAGGAGCCAGTGACTGAATGCTCAGGGCATGGATTCTACTACGCATCAGCTCGCCGAGAGCTTCATAGACGAGTCGGTGACGGGCCAGTGTCGGTTTCCCGGCAAAACTTGCCGAGACAATGAGCAATCGGTAGTGGCCGCCGCCGCTCCTGGCGCCTGCATGGCCGGCGTGCTTGGCCGAGTCGTCAATCAATTCCAGGCGCAGCGGATCGAGTCCGGCAAGTCGTTCGCGCAGAATGGACTCGAAGTTGGCGGTAGATTCGTCGGGACCGCTCGGCGTCATTGCGGGAAGGCCCTTTTAAACGGCTTGACGCTGACGCCGGTGTAAACCCCGGCGGTGACGTAGGGGTCGGCATCGGCCCAGGCCTGAGCTGCGTCAAGCGAGGCGAAGTCGGCGACGATCAGGCTGCCAGAGAAGCCGGCTGGGCCGGGATCGGATGAGTCAATGGCCGGAAAAGGTCCGGCCAGGATCATTCGACCCTGCTCCTGCAGCACCTTGAGCCGGTCGACATGGGCCGGCCGTGCGGCAAGGCGGACAGCGAGCGAGTTCGGGCGATCCTGGCCGACGATGGCATAGAGCATCACTTTTTTTCCTGAATGTATTTTGCAAGGAGCAGGCCCTGAATGATCACGAAAACAAACATCAGGCCTATCCCGCCAAACAGCTTGAAATTGACCCAGACGTCGGTCGAGAAACCGAAAGCGAAGGCAACGGCGAGATTGATGATCCCCATGAAGACGAAGAAGCCAACACACGACCAGTTAAGTTTTTGCCAGATGGGATCAGGCAACTCGAGCTGCTCACCGAGCAGTGCCAAAATCAGATTTTTCTTGAGCACCAGGGAACTGCCGGCGAGTGCAAGGGCGAAGGCCCAGTAGAGAACCGTGGGTTTCCACTTGATGAAGTTCTCGTCGTGAAAAACTAATGTCATGCCGCCAAATACGGTGATGATCGCCAAGCTTACCCAGAGCATGGCGTCAACTTTTCGGTGCTTCAGCCAGACCCAGCTGACCTGAGAAAAGGTGGCGGCAATGGCAACGCCGGTGGCGACATAAATTCCGCCGAACTTGAAAGCGGCAAAGAACAGGATGACTGGGAAGAGGTCGAACAGAAATTTCATGGGATGACCAGCAAAAAGACCCCGAGATTATGGCTGATTATCAAGTACCCTGTCCACGTCTTGAGTTTATGGCTTTGCTATACTCACTGCGAATTGCATGGAGGACGGGATGAACCGAATCGCCATTGTTGACGATAGCATCATTAATCTGACCCTGCTGAGTGCACTGGTCAGCACGCTGGGTAATTGCGAGCCCTTGCCTTTTGAGGAGTCGCTCAAGGGACTGGCCTGGTGTTCGGAAAACCTGCCGGACATGATCGTTGTCGACTACATGATGCCGCAGATGAACGGCTTGCAGTTCATCGCGGGGCTGCGTGCAGTCCCCGGCCGGGAAGAAGTGCCGATCCTGATGATCACTGCCAATGACGACAAGGATGTGCGCTATGAAGCCCTGCAAATGGGGGCGACCGACTTCCTGATCAAACCGGTTGACCGTATCGAATTTTCGGCCCGGGTGCGCAATATGCTGGCCCTGGGCGCCAGCCGTAAAAAATTGGCTGACAAGGCGGCCTGGCTGGCCGAAGAGGTTAGAAAGGCGACGTCGGCGGTTCATTCCCGTGAACAAGAGCTGCTGTTTCGCATGTCGCGTGCGGCCGAGTTTCGCGATCCGGAAACCGGTGCGCACATTCAGCGCATGTCGCACTACTCGTGTCTGATTGCAGGACGCATGGGGCTGTCCGCCGAGGAACAGCAATTGATTTTGCAGGCCGCGCCCATGCATGATGTTGGCAAGATCGGCATTTCCGACTATATCCTGCTCAAACCGTCGGCCCTGACGCCGGAAGAGTTTGCGGTGATGAAGACCCATTCCGTGCTCGGTTTTGAACTGCTCAAGGGAAGCGAGTCGAGGGTGCTTCAGTCAGCCGCCTCAATCGCCATTTCGCATCACGAAAAATACGACGGCGGGGGTTACCCCTATGGCCTGGCAGGTGATGCAATACCCGTCTTCGGGCGCATCGTGGCGGTCGCCGACGTATTTGACGCGCTGACCTCCGAGCGTCCCTACAAGAAGGCCTGGCCGATCGAACAGGCCGCGGCTTACATGCGCGCCGGTTCCGGTGGACATTTCGATCCGGTCTGCGTCGATGCGCTACTGGCCTGCTGGACCGATATTATGGACATCCATGCGCAGTATCAGGATTCCGAGTTGCCGAGAATTTGAAACGACGGTGACGCACTGGCCTGCCGGGCCAGAGAGGCAGACGCTGAGCGAATGTCATGGCGATCTCCCATTGCCGATAGCTCACGGCAGCAATTTCGGTATTTCCGACGGAGTGTTGGTACAATGCGCGGTTAATCGTACATTCAGGCTTTTTTGTTGTATTTCCCGTCCTTTGTGGAGAATTTTGAACTATGGCTATCGAACGCACACTTTCCATCATCAAACCCGATGCGGTTGCGAAGAACGTTATCGGAAAAATCTATTCCCGTTTTGAGGCCAATGGTCTGAAGGTCATTGCCGCCAAAATGGCCTGGCTCTCGCCACAGGAAGCGGGCGAATTTTATGTTGTGCACAAGGATCGTCCTTTTTACAAGGATCTGGTTGCGTTCATGACCTCCGGCCCGGTCATGATTCAGGCGCTCGAGGGTGAAGATGCAATCGCCAGGAATCGCGAGTTGATGGGTGCTACCGATCCGAAGAAAGCCGCTCCAGGAACCATTCGTGCAGATTTCGCTGAGTCGATCGACGCCAATGCGGTGCATGGTTCTGATGGCCCGGATACGGCAAAAGTCGAGATTGGCTTTTTCTTTCCGGGGATGAACGTTTACCCAGGCCGCTAAGTCCCGGGCAATACTGAATTGTCATACCGATGACCGTAAATCTGCTCGATTTTGATGCGATTGGCCTGGCTGATTTTTTCGCCGAACATGGCGAAAAGCCGTTTCGCGCGAGGCAAGTGCTGCGCTGGATGCATCGTTTCGGGCAGAGCGATTTTGACGCCATGACCGACATCGCCAAGAGCCTGCGTGAAAAGCTAAGGAGCTTGGCGTCGGTCACTCCGCCGAGCATCGTTTCGGATCAGTTTTCGGACGATGGGACGCGCAAATTCCTGTTTGATGTCGGCGACGGCAATGCCGTCGAGACCGTCTTCATTCCCGAGGATGATCGGGGAACACTGTGTGTTTCAACGCAGGCAGGTTGTGCCCTCGATTGTTCGTTTTGTTCGACCGGCAAGCAGGGCTTTAACCGTAACCTGACGGTGGCCGAAATCATTGGTCAACTCTGGCAGGCCAACCGTGTTCTGGGTGCCGATCCCGCCGCTGAACGTATTATCAGCAATGTCGTGTTGATGGGCATGGGCGAGCCGCTCGCCAACTTTGAAAGCACGGTCAGCGCCTTGCGCTTGATGCTTGATGACAACGCCTATGGCCTGTCGCGTCGTCGCGTGACGGTGTCCACCTCCGGTCTGGTGCCGGTGATGGACCGTCTGGCTGATGAGTGTCCGGTGGCCCTTGCCGTTTCGCTGCATGCGCCAAATGACAGGCTGCGTGACGAACTGGTGCCGATCAACCGGAAGTATCCGCTGCCGGAGTTGATGGCGGCCTGCAATCGTTATTTGCAAAAGGCGCCGCGCGATTTTGTGACGTTTGAATATGTCATGCTCGATGGTGTGAATGACTCCGATGCGCAGGCACGTGAGTTGCTCGCCGTAACGCGCAAAGTATCCTGCAAGTTCAACCTGATTCCTTTCAACCCGTTTCCGGGATCGCCTTATCTTCGTTCACCGGCACATCGAATCAGGCGGTTTGCCGAGATACTGATGGACGCCGGCGTGGTCACCACCACCCGCAAGACGCGGGGTGACGACATTGACGCTGCCTGTGGTCAGTTGGCTGGACAGGTACTGGACAAAACGCGGCGAACGGCGCGCCGAATTATTGATGTGCACGAGGTCAGAACCCGATGAAAGAACTGAACGGCTTGGTTTGCGGTTTGGCTGCTGTGCTATTGATGGCAGTTCCGGCAGCACAGGCCCAGAAATCCGAACCTCCTCCCCCGGATACGCTGGCTTCAGCGGTTCCCAAGGACATCTATACTCGGGCCAAACTGCATACTGAGCTGGGTTCAATGTATTTTCAGAATGGCAACCTGATTGTTGCTCTCGAAGAGTTGACGATCGCCATCTCGATCAATCCGAATTACGCCCAAGCCTACAGCACGCGAGGTCTTGTCCTTTACTACATCAAGGAGTTTGTCTCGGCTGAAAAGGACTTTCAGCGGGCCCTGAGCCTTGATGAAAAGGATCCGGAAATCAGCAACAACTATGGCTGGTTTCTTTGTCAAACAGGAAAAGCGAAAGAGTCCATTGCCTTCTTTCAGCGGGCCATCAAGAACCCCTTGTATCAGACGCCTGAAACGGCCTATCTGAACGCGGGAACGTGTTATGCCAAGCTCGGTGAATTGAGCTTGGCCGAGGAGTTTGTTCGCAGGAACCTGCGCTTCTCGCCGGATAATCCGCAGGCCCTGTTGCAGTTGGCTAAAATCACTTACCAACGTGGCAACTATGACGCCGCCAGGGAACATCTGAAGAACGTGGTGCGCCAGACTGATCCTGATGCCGAGGTGCTGTGGCTGTCTTTGCGCATTGAGCGCCGCCTGGGCGATCGATCTGCCGAGAGCAGTTTAATTGCCCAGTTGCGACGCAGATACCCCGATTCACCTGAGTATCAAGAGTTTTTAAAAGGTAACTTCGAATGAGTGGGACGATTGCTCCGTCGCCCGTCTCGGGTGACGATGCCTATGCCGGATCGGTTTTGGAGCGGACGCTGGATGCGTCCGTAAAGCCCTTGACACCGACGCTGCTGAGCGTGGGTCAGCAACTGGGCGCGGCCCGGCAAGCCAAGGGGCTGACCACCGATGATGTGGCCAAGGCGCTCAAACTGAGCCTGCGCCAGGTTGAGGCGCTGGAGGCTGACGATTGGCCGAGCCTGCCCTGCAACACGATCATCCGGGGTTTTGTCCGCAATTACGCCCGTTTGCTGAGCCTGAATCCTGATCTTCTGATGGGCGCGCTTGACCGCTTGAAAATGCCGCAGGAGCCTGAACTTGAGATGTCTGTCGGCACCTCAGTACCTATCCCCCAGGAGAGCAAGGTCGACCGGCGAGACTTTGCCCGCGTATTGTCCGGGCTGATCGTTCTGCTGCTGGCCGTTTCAGCCTATTTCTTTTTGCCCGAGGAGTTATGGCTGTCGACCGTGTCAGCACTGAAATCCGCAACGCAACCAACACAATCCACGGAAGTTGCCAAGAACGTTGTTCCTGGCGAGCCGGAAGAAGCCAAGGCGCCTGACACCGTTGTTGCCTCGCCGGCGACGGCGGTGCTTCCCGACCCGTCGACAATAGAGCCGCAAGCGCTTGCTGCGCCTTTTTCTTCCGCTACCGTATTGAAATTCAGCTTTGCCCAGCCGTCATGGGTCGAGGTCCGTGATCACAGCGGCCAGATCATTTTCTCGCAGAATAATCAGGCCGGTACACAGCGTGAGCTTGAAGGCCAGCCACCGTTTGCGCTGGTCATTGGCAATTCAGCCTACGTGACTTTGCAATACAAGGGCAAGACGATTGACCTTTCCAAGCGCAGCAAGGACGACGTGGCTCGCCTGACCCTCGAATGACATGAGTGACGCATCGAGATTCCGTGAGCAATCCGTGAACAATCGTTCGTCCCTGCGTCGGCCGACGCGCACCGTTCGCATCGGCGCCGTAACGGTGGGAGGCGATTCGCCAGTGGTCGTCCAGTCGATGACCAACACCGATACCGTTGATGTGCTCAAAACCGCCATTCAATGCGCCGAACTTGCGCGTGCCGGATCAGAACTGGTGCGCATCACGGTCAATACGCCGGAAGCGGCGGCGGCCGTGCCGAAAATCCTGGCGCATCTTCACACCATGGGTGTCGATGTGCCTTTGATCGGCGACTTTCACTACAACGGTCATCGTTTGCTGGCTGACCATCCTGAATGCGCACAGGGGCTGGCCAAATATCGTATCAACCCGGGCAATGTCGGTCACGGCAGGAAGCGCGACGAGCAGTTCGCGCAGATGATCGAGATTGCCTGCAAGTACGACAAGCCGGTGCGCATCGGTGTTAACTGGGGCAGTCTCGATCAGGATCTGCTGGCGCGCATCATGGATGAAAACGCCAGCCGAGCCGAGCCGAAAGATGCCACTGAAGTCATGCGTGAGGCGATGGTGACTTCGGCCCTCGAATCGGCCGCCAAGGCCGAGGAACTGGGCCTGTCCGGCGATCGCATCATACTTTCGTGCAAGGTTTCCGGCGTCCAGGATCTGATCGCCATTTACCGCGAGTTGTCCCGGCGATCGGACTACCCGCTGCATCTTGGCCTGACCGAGGCAGGGATGGGATCAAAAGGGATTGTCGCCTCGACGGCCGCCATGGCGGTGTTGTTGCAGGAAGGCATTGGCGACACCATTCGCGTTTCACTGACTCCCGAACCCGGCGGCAAGCGGACGCAGGAAGTCATTGTCGCGCAGGAGATGCTGCAAACACTGGGGCTGCGCGCGTTCACGCCGATGGTTGCGGCGTGCCCGGGCTGTGGCCGCACCACCAGCACCTTCTTTCAGGAACTGGCGCATTCAATCCAGGAGCATGTGCGCAGCAAGATGCCGCAGTGGCGCGTCGAGTACGATGGCGTCGAAAATATGACGTTGGCGATCATGGGTTGCATCGTCAACGGCCCAGGCGAGAGCAAGCATGCCAACATTGGCATCAGTCTTCCCGGTACGGGCGAAGTGCCGGCAGCGCCAGTCTTCGAAGATGGCTCCAAGACCGTTACCTTGCGCGGTGAGCACATCGCCGAAGAATTTACCGCCATCGTGGACCGTTACGTGGCCCGGAACTACCGGAGAAAGTTTGCAACGTGAGCCAACATATCCAGTCCGTGCGCGGGATGAACGACATCCTGCCGGGCGCAGCCGAGTTCTGGGAAGTCTTTGAAGAAACAGTCCGTTCGTGGCTCAAGAGCTACGGCTACCGGCCGATCCGCTTGCCTATCGTTGAGCCGACGCCGCTCTTCAAGCGCGCCATCGGCGAAGTGACCGACATCGTCGAGAAGGAGATGTATTCCTTTATTGACAGCCTGAACGGAGAACCGCTCACCCTGCGTCCGGAAGGAACGGCCGGTTGTGTGCGAGCGCTAATTCAGCACAAGTTGGCGGTGCAGCAGCCGCAACGGCTTTATTACATGGGGCAGATGTTCCGTCACGAGCGGCCGCAGAAAGGGCGCTATCGCCAGTTCAATCAGGTCGGTGTCGAGTCCTTTGGTTTTGCTGGTCCCGACATTGATGCCGAGCAGATCCTGATGGGCGCCCGCCTCTGGGATGATTTGGGCCTTGACGGAATAAAATTGCAGTTAAATACCCTGGGCCAGGCGGATGAGCGGGCCAGGCATCGGCTCGAACTGATCCGCTATTTCGAGCACGATGTCGATCTGCTTGACGAGGAGGCAAAGCGCCGTCTTTACACCAATCCATTGCGCATACTCGACAGCAAGAACCCGACCATGCAGGAGATGATTGTTGCTGCGCCCAGGCTGATTGATTACCTGGGCAGCGAGTCCCTTGCGCATTTCGAAGGGGTGCAGCAGGTTCTGCGTGATGCCGGTCTGCCCTACGAGATCAATCCCCGCCTGGTCCGCGGGCTTGACTATTACAATCTCACCGTCTTCGAGTGGGTGACCGACCGTCTCGGCGCACAAGGTACGGTCTGCGCCGGCGGGCGTTACGATGGTTTGGTCGAACAGCTTGGCGGCAAGCCGACGCCGGCCTGCGGTTTTGCCATGGGCGTCGAGCGCTTGCTGACGCTGATTCAGGAAGCGGGCGGCGAACCGGTGCTTGAAGGGATCGACGTCTATCTCGTGCATCAGGGCGAAGCCGCTTCGCGTCTGGCGCCCCGGGTTGCCGAGGGTTTGCGTGATCAGGGTATTGATGTGCTGTTCCACTGCGGTGGTGGCAGCTTCAAGTCACAAATGAAAAAGGCCGATGCCTCGGGAGCAAGCTTTGCCGTGATCATCGGCGACGATGAGGCGAATGCCGGCGAAGTCACGCTCAAGCCTTTGCGTGCTAATGGTGAGAAGCAGAACGAACAAAAGCGTGAACAGAAAAGAGTCAGCGTCGATCATGTCGCCGACGAAATAATGAATTTATTTTTGGATTGGGAAGATGCGTAATGGCAACCTATGACCTCGAAGAACAGGAACAACTCGCCGAAATCAAGACGTGGTGGAAGCAGCACGGCAATCTATTGATCAACATGCTTACGGCCGTCGCGCTGGTCGTTATCGCCTGGCAGGGGTGGAGCTGGTATCAGCGCAACCAGGCAGCGCAGGCTTCGCTGGTCTATAACGTCCTGCAGAAAGCAGTTGTGGACAAAGATTCGCAACGCACCAAGGCGGCCAGTGGCGAATTGCTCGAAAAATTTGGCAGTACGAGCTACGCCGCGCTGGGCGCATTGACGACGGCCAAAGCGATGATTGACGCCGGTGACGTAAAAACCGCCAAACTGCAACTGCTGTGGGTCATCGAGCATGGCAGGGACGAACTGCGCGATGTGGCGCGCTTGCGTCTGGCTGCCGTGCTGCTCGATGAAAAGGATTTCGTTCAGGCCTTACAGCAACTCGAGGGCACGGTCAGTCCCGGTTTTGAAGCACGCTTTGCCGATAACCGCGGCGATATATTGAGCGCCCAGGGCAAGAGCGCCGAAGCGCTGGCCGCCTATCAGGGCGCGCTGGCCAGGCTTGATGACGCGAACAGCAAGGGCAGGAATTTGGCGCAGAGCTGGCAAGGCCAGTCCAATGCCGTCTATCGCGAACTGTTGCAGCAGAAACTCGATGCGCTGGGCGGGAGCAAGTAATGACCAAGGGCCTCGCTGCCGCTTTGCTGTCAACAACGCTGGCGCTGGCCGCTTGCTCGACGCTTGAGTCGATGAATCCCTTCACCAGCAGCGGGCCGAAAATGGCCGAGCTGCAAGCAATCAAGGCGACGGCGGAAGCGCGTGTCCTGTGGCGTGAAAGCGTCGGCAAGAGCGATGTTTATACCTTTGTCCCAGCCGTAGTTGGTTCCTCGGTCTATGCCGCTGGCAATAATGGCACTCTGCTGCGCATCGACGACGGCAAGCTGGTCTGGAAAATCAATGTTGGACAGACGCTTTCCGGTGGCGTCGGCGCTGATGACAGCATGGTCGTGGTCGGTTCGCCGAAAGGTGATCTGCTGGCATTTTCCAGCGCCGACGGGAAACTTTTGTGGAAAGTCAGGGCCAGCAGCGAGATTCTTTCTTCACCTGCTCTGGGTGGCGGCCTTGTCGTTGTACGCAGCGGCGACAACCGACTGGCTGCCTACGATGCGCTCGACGGCAAGCGCAAATGGATCTATCAACGTCCGACACCAGCGCTTTCCCTGCGCGTTACCGCCGGCCCGGTCATCGATGGAAAATTTGTTTTCGCCGGTTTCCCCGGCGGCAAGCTGATTGCGGTCAGTACGGCCAATGGTGCGGTCTTGTGGGAGGGTACGGTGGCCTTGCCCAAAGGGTCGACCGAGCTTGACCGCGTGGCGGATATCACCAGTGTCCCGGTTATTTCCGGGCGTACCATCTGCGCCGTGGCCTTTCAAGGGCGCGTTGCCTGCTTTGATCTGGGCAACGGCAACCTCAACTGGGCGCGCGATCTGTCCAGCGCCGTTGGGCTGACCATTGATGCGCGCTACCTTTACGTGACCGACGACAAAGGCTCGGTGCATGCACTCGACATGGCCAGCGGCGCCAGTATCTGGAAGCAGGACAAACTTTTCCAGCGACGTGTTACTGCTCCCCTGGCGCGCCGTGGCCTGATCGCCGTAGCCGATGCTCAGGGTGTGGTGCATTTTTTGAGTCGAGACGACGGCTCCTTTGTTGCTCGCCTGACGACCGACGGGAGTCCGGTTGTTGCGCCCTTGCAGGCGCTGGGCAGTGGTTTGCTGGTGCAAACAAGCAACGGCGGTGTTTACGCCATAGAGGCGCAATGAAACCAAGCATCGTCATTGTCGGCCGTCCGAACGTAGGAAAATCAACGCTTTTCAACCGCCTGACCAAGACGCGTGACGCGCTAGTTGCCGATATTCCGGGCCTCACCCGTGATCGTCATTACGGCCACGGAAAGCTCGGCAGCAAGCCCTATCTGGTCGTTGATACCGGAGGTTTCGAGCCGCTCGCCAAAGACGGCATCATGCACGAGATGGCGCGGCAGACCGAGCAGGCCATTGCCGAAGCCGACGCGATCATTTTCGTCGTTGATGGCCGAACCGGGATTACCGCCCTCGACAAGGACATCGCCAACAAGCTGCGCAAGGCGGCGCGACCGGTGTTTGTCGCGGTCAACAAGGCCGAAGGCATGAATCAGGGCATTGTCATCGCCGATTTTCATGAGCTTGGCCTGGGGGAGCCCTGCGCCATTTCAGCAACCCATGGTGAAGGGGTGCGCGGGGTCATCGAACTGGCGCTCGAACCCTATCCCGAACCGGAAGAAAACGACAGCGAAAACGATGTTCTGAAGGTGGCGATCGTCGGGCGTCCAAACGTCGGCAAAAGCACAATGATCAATGCCGTACTCGGAGAAGAGCGGGTCATTGCCTTCGATCAGCCGGGAACAACCCGTGACGCCATCTACGTCGATTTCGAACGCGCCGGAAAACACTACACGCTGATCGATACAGCGGGTTTGCGGCGCAAGGGCAAGGTTTTCGAAACCGTCGAGAAGTTCTCGGTGATCAAGACCCTGCAATCGATCGAGGATGCCCACGTGGTGATTCTTGTGCTTGATGCCCAGCAGGATATTTCCGACCAGGACGCCCATATTGCCGGATTCGTCGTTGAATCGGGTCGTGCCCTGGTGGTTGCGGTCAACAAGTGGGATGGCCTTGATCCCTACGTTCGGGACCAACTCAAGGGTGATCTTGAAGCCAAGCTGAAGTTTCTTGATTTTGCCAACTTCCACTATGTCTCGGCGCTCAAGGGGCAGGGCCTGGAACACGTTTTCCGTTCGGTCGATGCCGCCTACAAGGCGGCAACAGCCAATCTGTCGACGCCGCAATTGACGCGCACGCTGATCGACGCCGTGGCAAAACAGTCACCTCCGCGCAACGGAATTTTCCGCCCCAAGCTGCGCTACGCCCACCAGGGGGGACGCAACCCGCCGGTCATCGTTATTCACGGCAATGCACTGGACAAGGTGTCCGATTCGTATCGTCGCTACCTGGAGCATGTTTTCCGCGAGGTATTCAAGCTACAGGGAACACCGCTACGCATCCAGTTCAATGTATCAACAAACCCCTTTGCCGATCGCAAACCGGCTGAACAGAACCGACGTAGACCCAAAGCCGAAGAAAAACCGAAACCAAAAACCAGAGGACCAGTCAAACCCGATCCTGGAGCGGCCTCAAAAGCCAAGCCGAGGCCCAGGTGATCGATTCGGGTTTGTATGGCAAACATACTTGAAATCAATTAAGCTAGCCGGCCTCATACCAACAACGAAACATGGAGTTCTAACCATGAGCAATAAAGGGCAACTCTTACAAGACCCGTTTCTCAATGTGCTGCGTCGCGAGCATGTGCCGGTCTCCATCTATCTGGTCAATGGCATCAAATTGCAGGGGCAGGTTGAATCATTCGACCAATACGTCGTGCTGCTCAAGAATACTGTTACCCAGATGGTCTACAAACATGCCATATCGACGGTGGTGCCTTCGCGTCCGGTCAGTGTCCAGCAGGAAGGCAGCGACGACGTCTGACACTTCAATGGCAGGCTGTCTCGATAGCCCAAACCTTTGTTCCCTCATTACGTAAAACGCCTCAATGCTTGAACGCCCCGCCGCTGGTGAACGTGCGGTCGTCGTTCAGCTCGATTTTGGCTACAACGATATTGCCGAGCAACTCGAAGAGGTGCGCCTGCTCACCGAATCGGCCGGCGCTGTCGTTTGCTCAGTGATTCATGGGCGGCGACAGAGCCCTGATCCGGCGACTTTCGCCGGCAAGGGCAAGGTGCAGGAAGTGGCTGCCGAAGTTGCCGCGCATGGCGCCAATCTTGTCGTTTTTAATCACGCCTTGTCGCCCGCCCAGGAGCGCAATCTGGAGCGTACGTTGCAGTGCCGGGTTATTGACCGGACCAGCCTGATCCTTGATATCTTTGCCCAACGGGCGCAGAGCTCGGAGGGGAAGCTACAGGTCGAACTGGCGCAACTGGGTCATCTCGCGACTCGACTGGTTCGTGGCTGGACCCATCTGGAGCGTCAAAAAGGCGGCATCGGGCTGCGTGGCCCGGGCGAAACCCAGCTCGAAACCGATCGCCGTCTGCTCGGCAAACGGGTCAAGCAACTCAAGGAGCGGCTGGGCCGACTGGAACGTCAGCGCGGCGTGCAACGCAAGTCACGCGGGCGCGGCGAGGTTTTGAACGTATCGCTCGTCGGCTACACCAATGCTGGTAAATCAACGCTTTTCAATGCGCTGACCCATGCCGGCGCCTATGCTGCCAATCAACTGTTTGCCACGCTCGACACCACCTCGCGCAAGCTCTGGTTGGGCGAAGCCGGGAATATCGTCATTTCCGACACGGTCGGCTTTATCCGCGATCTGCCGCACGAACTGGTGGCGGCTTTTCACGCGACGCTGGAGGCCACCGCACAGGCTGATCTTCTGTTGCATATTGTTGATTCAGCCAGTCCTGCCCGTGAGGCTCAGGTTGCCGAAGTCGATAAAGTTCTCGGGCAAATCGGCGCCAGTGAGGTTCGGCAACTGATTGTGTTGAACAAGCAGGATCTGAGCGGGCTGCCGTCGGTCGTCGAACGGGATGAGTATGATAGAATCATCCGTGTTCGAGTCAGTGCGAAATGTGGTGATGGTTTGCCCTTGCTGCGCGAGGCGCTGGCCGAGATTGCACTTGATAAACTTGGCGCTTCACGTACTCGGCCGATGGCCGGTGACGCTTCGCTCAACCCTGATATTATTTCGGACCCAGGCATCTCTCTATGATTTCAAGTATTGGATTACTCATGTCGCTTAACGATCCTCAGTGGGGCAATGGTGGCGGCAAGCGGCCGAATCAGGGGCCGCCCGACCTCGAAGAATTGTGGCGCGATCTGAATCGTCGCCTGTCAGGCCTGTTTGACAAGAAGGGCGGTGCTAGCGGCGATGGCGGTGGTGGCGGTGGTAATCGCCCGCCGGTCGAGTTCAACCCCAAGTTTCTTGGCGGCGGCATCGGCCTGCTGGTCGGTATTGTGCTGATCGTCTGGCTGGCCAGTGGTTTTTACATTGTCGATGCCTCGCAGCGTGGCCTTGTCTTGCAGTTTGGCAAGTATAAGGAAAGCACGGAGTCCGGTTTGCGCTGGCGCTTACCCTATCCGATCCAGTCGCATGAGCTGGTCAATATTTCCGGCGTGCGCACGATCGAAGTCGGTTATCGCGGCAGCGAGAAGAATAAGGTGCTCAAGGAAGCGCTGATGCTCACCGATGACGAAAACATCATCAACATCCAGTTCGCCGTCCAGTACATCCTCAAGGATCCTGTTGACTACATCTTCAACAATCGAACCCCAGACGAAGCGGTGATGCAGGTCGCCGAAACGGCAATTCGCGAAATCGTTGGCAAGAGCAAGATGGACTTCGTTCTCTACGAGGGGCGCGAGCAAATCGCGGTCAAGGCGTCTAACCTCATGCAGGAGATTCTTGATCGCTACAAGACCGGCATCCTGATTTCCAAGGTGACGATGCAGAATGCACAACCCCCCGAGCAGGTCCAGGCAGCCTTTGATGATGCCGTAAAATCGGGGCAGGATCGCGAGCGCCAGAAGAACGAAGGCCAGGCCTATGCCAATGACGTGGTTCCGAAAGCCAGAGGTACGGCCGCCCGTCTGATGCAGGAAGCGGACGGTTACAAGCAGCGTCTGATTGCCACGGCCGAGGGCGATGCCAGTCGCTTCAGGCAGATCCAGGCTGAATACGCCAAGGCGCCGGAGGTGACGCGCAGTCGCATGTATCTGGAAACCATGCAGCAGGTCTATTCCAGCACCAGCAAGGTGATGGTCGATGCCAAGGGCCAGGGTAATCTGCTCTATCTGCCGCTCGACAAACTGATGCATGCCGCCGGAGGAGCGTTGATGCCACCTGATAGCGTTGGCAGTAGCGCCGAGATGCCGGCGCAGGTTCGTTCAGGAACCGTGGTATCCAATGACACCCCGCCGCAGGTGGTGGATAAAACCGAAGCGCGGTCGCGTGACGCCTTGCGCTCACGTGATCGGGAGGCACGATAATGAAAGCCGGTTTGAATTTCACAGCCGCCGTTGTTGCGGCAGTTCTGGCCGTTCTTGGCACATCAATTTTTACGGTCGATCAGCGGCAGTTTGCCATTGTCTTCCAGCTCGGGGAAGTGCGTGAAGTCATCGCCGACCCGGGGCTGTACTTCAAGTGGCCGATGATCCAGAACGTTCGCTACTTCGACAAGCGGATTCTTACCCTCGACACGTCTGAGCCGGAGCGTTTCATTACTTCGGAAAAGAAGAATGTGCTGGTTGATTCCTTTGTCAAATGGAAGATTGTCGACCCCAAGCTTTATTATGTTTCGGTTGCCGGTGATGAGATGCGGGCCAAAACGCGTCTGTCGCAAACGGTCAATGCCGGTTTGCGCGAGGAGTTTGGCAAGCGAACCGTTCATGACGTGGTTTCCGGTGAGCGCGACAAGATCATGGAGCAGATGCGTGAAAAGGCTGATCTCGATGCGCGCAAGATCGGTGTTCAAATTGTTGATGTTCGGGTGAAGCGTGTTGATCTGCCAACCGAAGTCAGCGAATCGGTCTACCGTCGTATGGAAGCCGAGCGTAAACGGGTAGCCAATGAACTACGCTCGGAGGGTTCTGCCGAAGCCGAGAAAATCCGTGCGGATGCGGACAAGCAGCGCGAAGTGATCGTCGCCGAAGCCTATCGCGAAGCGCAAAAAATGAAGGGCGAGGGCGATGCCAAGGCGACCGCCACCTATGCCCAGGCTTTCAACCAGAATCCCGAGTTCTATGCCTTTTACCGTAGCCTCGAAGCCTATCGCAACAGCTTCAAGAGCAAGAACGACATCATTGTTGTCGAGCCCAACTCCGACTTTTTCAAGTACATGAAGAGTGTCGGTCGAGGCAGCGAAAAATCGGGTAAATGAGCACCGGCCTGCTCATTGCTTTCGCGCTGATGCTGGTGCTCGAAGGCCTGGTTCCTTTTCTCGCGCCAGCCGTCTGGCGTGAAACCTTTCGTCGTCTGATTCAGCTCTCGGATGGACAGATTCGTTTTATTGGCCTGACTTCGATGCTGGTCGGCCTATTCCTGTTGATGGTTTTTAGATGAACTGGCTACTGCCCGCATACATTGCTGATGCGCTGCCGCATGAAGCGGCCCAGATAGAGCGTCTTCGCCGCGCGGTGCTTGATCTTTTTCGCGTCCATGGTTATGAACTTGTCATGCCGCCGCTGCTGGAATACCTGGACTCCCTGCTCACCGGCTCGGGGTCTGATCTTACGCTGCGCACTTTCAAGCTGGTCGACCAGCTTTCCGGGCGCACGCTCGGTTTGCGCGCCGACATGACGCCTCAGGTCGCACGCATCGATGCGCATTTACTCAACCGGCAGGGTGTGACGCGCCTGTGCTATTGCGATAGCGTTCTGCATACGCTGCCGGCCTCTCTGGCGGCCAGCCGGGAGCCAATTCAACTGGGTGCGGAACTGTATGGTTTCGCTGGCGTTGAGGCCGATCTGGAAGCGATTCGACTGCTGGCGGCAGCACTCAAGACCGCTGGCACCCCCCCTTCACGCATTGATATTGGACATGTCGGGGTGTTCCGCGCCCTGGCCGCTGCCGCCGCTCTTGACACAGAGACTGAGGCAAGGATTCTGCAACTCTTGCAGCTCAAGGATATTCCGAGTTTGCACGAATGCTGCGCCAAGGTGGCCGAGCCCTATCGGTCCGCCTTCCTGCGTTTGCCTGAACTCTACGGTGGCGTTGATATCCTGGAAACCGCCGTCCGAGAATTGCCCGGGCTGCCCGAAATCTCTTCGGCCCTGGCTACGATGCGCTACTTGCAAACGGCCATGCCGGAATTGCCACTGTCATTCGATCTGGCTGATCTGCGCGGTTATCACTACCACAACGGTGTTGTTTTCGCCGCCTACTACCCCGGTTTCCCCAGTGCCATTGCGCAAGGGGGGCGCTACGACGGCGTTGGCAAAGACTTTGGCCGTTCCCGGCCGGCAACTGGTTTTTCGATGGATTTGCGCGAAGTTGCCCGCCTGGCAGCCAGCAGCACGCCGGCAGGCGCCATTCTGGCGCCCTATTCGGCGACGGATGGCGCCCTGGCAGCACGTATCGCTGCCTTGCGTGAACTGGGTGAGGTCGTCGTCGAACTTTTGCCGGGAACAGCGGGCAGCGAAGGGCCTGCCTGCGACCGCCAACTGGTCAAATGCAATGAGCAATGGATTACTCAAGAAATTACCAAGGACTGATTGGAAAAATGGCTAAGAACGTCGTAGTAGTTGGTACCCAGTGGGGCGATGAGGGCAAGGGTAAAATCGTCGACTGGTTGACCGATCACGCTCAGGGCGTCGTGCGTTTTCAGGGCGGCCACAACGCCGGGCATACGCTTGTTGTTGGAGAGAAGGTCTATAAACTTAATCTGGTGCCTTCGGGCATCGTTCACCCTGGAATCAACTGCTATATCGGAAATGGTGTTGTGCTGGATATCCACCATCTGCTTTCCGAGATTGATGAACTGGAGGCCGGTGGCATCGAGGTTCGTTCGCGCTTGAAAATCAGTCCGGGCTGCCCGCTTATCCTGGGTTACCACTCGGCACTCGATCGCGCCCGCGAGTCGGCCAAGACCGCTGATGTCAGGATAGGCACCACCGGCAAGGGGATTGGGCCGACCTATGAAGACAAGGTGGCGCGCCGCGCCCTGCGTGTTTACGACCTCTTCTACCCAGCGCGTTTTGCCGAGAAGCTCAAGGAAAACCTCGACTACCATAATTTTGTCCTGACCAAGTACCTCGGTGCGCAGGCCGTCGACTTCGAGACCATTCTCGCGCAGGCGATGGCCGATGCGCAAATAATCAGGCCGATGGTTGCTGACGTCTCTGCCGCGCTGCATGAGGCCAACAAGGCCGGTCAGAACCTTCTTTTTGAAGGCGCACAGGGAGCCTTGCTCGACATCGACCACGGGACTTACCCCTTCGTTACGTCGTCGAACTGCGTCGCTGGTCAGGCATCAGCAGGTGCGGGCGTCGGACCGGGCATGCTGCACTATGTGCTGGGGATTACCAAGGCCTATTGCACGCGCGTTGGCGGCGGACCTTTTCCAAGCGAACTCGATATCGAGACCACCGGTGTTCCCGGCCATCAAATGTCGCAGAAGGGCCGCGAGTTTGGCACAGTCACCGGGCGCAAGCGTCGCTGCGGATGGTTTGATGTTCCCGCGCTCAAGCGCTCGATTCAAATCAATGGCGTCACCGGCCTGTGCATCACCAAGCTTGATGTGCTCGATGGCCTCACCGAACTGAAGATCTGCACCGGTTATCAGCTCAACGGGAGGGTGATCAAGCTGCTGCCGATGGGTTCCGACGAGGTGGCTGATTGCGAACCCATCCTTGAAAGCATGCCCGGCTGGACCGAGTCCACCGTCGGCGCGACCCGGCAGGAAGCCTTGCCTGAGGCCGCCCGGGCCTATCTTGCGCGGATTGAAGCCTTGTGTGAAATACCGATCGACATCATATCAACCGGGCCGGAACGTACAGAGACGATTCTCCGCCGCCACCCATTTGCCTGATGCCTGCACGCGCTGTGGTGTGTATGGAGTAGCTCATGGGTATTCTCGACTGGTTCAAGAACCGCCCTTCGCAATTTGATCCGCATAGTCACTCATCTGACTCCGATGAAATGACGCTGCGGGCAATCGATAAAGCCGTAACGCTGACCAACCCGCGATTGAAACTCGTTCGTGCGTATCAGGAGCGTTTGGCGCCGGCAGTAGCCATCAGTGTTCGCTATTTGCGCGAGCTAGTGCTGGCCTTGCCCCCGGCAATCAAGGTTGCGGAAGCGAACTGGTCTTCCGATCCCGTGCTCAGAGCTTTTTTTATCGCCGCTTCTGACATTCCCCATACGCTCACTCGTTCGCCTAACCTGCGTACCCTGTTCGATAAATATCCCGATCTTGAAGAGGCCTGTTTCATTCTGGGCATGAGCTTCACCGAACAGCGTGTGCTCGGAATGTCGATGCAGGGCGAGCTCATTCAGCGTGATGTGGTGCAAACCGTTGTCGGCTTTTCCGATCACGAGGCGCGCATTTGCGGACACCAGGATGCCGAAGTCCGCCGTCTACTGGGTACTCAGGTTTACGAATACCTGGTAGCACAGGCGCTCTCGGAAATCGGCGAGGAACGATCCGAGCGTCGGGAACTGGAAGACAACCGGGCACTGCTCCGAGCCCGGCTGCGCCTGCTCCAGCAGCAGGGCCCTGGTCTGGGTTCGGTCTTTGGATCGGCGCCAGAAAGTTCAGGCGAGCAGTTGAAACTGGAAGCCCAGCTTCTGGAAAATGAACGCCAGTTGGAGGCGATAGGCAGCCCTCAGTCAGCACTGGATGCCGAGCTGGAAATGCTGCGAGACGTGCTCGAGCATCCACAGCGCTACGTTCGCGTCGAGCAAAAGAAGCTGCGGATTAGTACAATGAACGTCGTGCTTGATGAATCAAGCACCGATGTCGCTTCTGATATTGTTTTTTCGCTGGCGCAACTATCTGGCAGTCCACCGTTGCAACGGGCAATCGTGCTGTCGCGTGTTGCACGTTCCGAGCTCCCTGAGCCGAGAATGAATTTTGCGGATGCCGAGCGCTATCTTTGAGTTGCGCTGGAGAACATGTCAGCCCTGTGGCTGGCGTAGAATGGATACGCTCTGAAGCCGAACCAATCACACTCAAGGAGATCACATGAGACTGAGATTAGCTGCTGCTGTCCTCGCTGCTTGCGTTTCCCTGTCCGCACAGGCCCAGACCGAAATCCAGTGGTGGCATTCCATGCCCGGCGCCTTGGGCGAGTGGGTCAATGATCTGGCCAGGGATTTCAACGCCAGCCAGGCTGAATACAAGGTGGTGCCGACCTTCAAGGGGTCCTACGACGAGTCGATGACGGCGGCGATTGCGGCCTATCGTTCGGGCAATGCGCCGCACATCCTGCAAGTATTCGAAGTGGGTACGGCGACGATGATGGCCAGCAAGGGCGCCATTGTTCCGGTCGGCAAGATCATGGCCGACGCCGGCGTCAAGTTTGACCCGGCCGCCTATGTGCCTGCTGTGTCTGGTTACTACACGGCGCCGAACGGCCAGATGCTGAGCTTCCCGTTCAACAGCTCGACAACCGTTCTGCACTACAACAAGGACGCTTTCAAGGCCGCCGGACTCAATCCCGAGCTTCCTCCCAAGACCTGGATCGAAGTGACGCAAGCGGCAGCCAAGCTCAAGGCCAGCGGCCACAACTGCCCGTACACCACGAGCTGGGTCAGTTGGACGCAACTGGAGAGCTTCTCTGCGTGGCACAACGTCGAGTTCGCAACCAAGGGCAATGGCATGCGCGGCATCGATGCACGGCTGACCTTCAACACGCCTCTGCACGTTCGCCACATCGAGAATCTGGCCAATATGTCGAAGCAGGGCCTGTTCGTTTACAAGGGGCGCGGCAATGCAGCCGATGCGACTTTTGTGTCAGGGGAGTGTGCGATGACCACTGGCAGCTCGGCGCTATACGGCAGCATCAAACGCAACTCCAAGTTCGCCTCGGGAATTTCGACCCTGCCGTACTATCCGGACGTCGAGGGCGCGCCGCAAAACACCGTGATCGGCGGCGCCAGCCTGTGGGTGATGACCGGCAAGAAGCCAGTCGAGTACAAAGGGGTCGGTCAGTTCTTCGCCTTCCTGTCGCGAGCCGAAGAGGCGGCCAAGAGCCACCAGCGTACCGGCTATCTGCCAGTGACGATTGCCTCCTACGAACTGACCGAGAAAAGCGGCTTCTACAAGGAAAACCCGGGCACCGATGTGGCGGTGACGCAGATGATCCGCAAGACGACAGACAAGTCGCGCGGCATCCGCCTGGGTAACTTCGTGCAGATCCGCACCATCATTGACGAGGAACTCGAACAGGTCTGGGCCGGCAAGAAATCAGCCAAGGACGGCCTGGATGGCGCAGTCAAACGCGGCAACGAGCAACTCGAGCGATTCCAAAAGGCCAACAAGTCCTGACGTTCTTGCTCCAGTCGTTAGCCATCGCGAAACAGCGAACCACCAAGGCACCAAGATGCCCCGCAGGAAATCCCCTTGGGGGACACCAAGGGGGCACCAAGTTTGCCCAGCCAAGGAAAAATTCGGGAAAGCGTCTTGACGTATTGGCCCGGCTCCACTTGGGTTTTTTGAAGGTCGCACGTTTTGGTGCAACGAATGGTGGCGCGTCGATTGCAAATAGCATCACCGAACAAGCCCGGTGAGATTCCTTACCGGGCTTGTCGGCGTCGCCGTCACCGCGCTCGCCGCAGGCTAAGCAGAGCTTGTTCGTCAAGCGCAGCGATGCTCGAAACACCGAGCAGGGCAAGGGTTTGGTCTATTTCATTGCGGAGAATTTCAATCGCCAGTTCAGCGCCGCGCTCGCCGATTGCGGCGAGCCCGTAGACGTAAGGCCTGCCGATCATACAAGCCTTGGCACCCAAAGCCAGCGCTTTGATGACGTCACGCCCCCGGCGCACGCCGCCGTCCACGATCACGTCGGCACGACCAGCGACGGCGTCAACGACTTCCGGCAAGGCCTCAATCGTCCCCGCCGCGCCATCGAGTTGGCGACCGCCGTGATTTGATATTACGATGGCATCGGCGCCATGGTCGATAGCGAGCAGTGCGTCCTCGCGCGTAAGTATGCCCTTCAATACCAGCGGTCCGTTCCAGACCGATCGCAACCAGTCGAAGTCGCTCCAGGTGACCGACGGGTCGAGCTGATCGGTCGCGAAAGCACCAAGGGCTTGCGGTGTTTTTCCGGCGCCGGGCACATCGACCCAGTTGGCGAAAGTCGGAAGCGGTCCGCGCAGCAGCGTCATCAACCAGCGCGGTTTCGCCAGCAGGCCAAGCACCGCCTTCGGCGTGATGCGTGAAGGCACGGTAAAGAAGCCATTGTGCTCGTCCCGATCACGCGTGGCCAAAGCCTGAACATCGAGCGTCAGGCACAGGGCGCGGTAGCCCGCCGCGCGCGCGCTCGGCAAAAGCGCGCGTCAGCCCACGGTCCTTCCAGATGTACATCTGGAACCAGAGCGGCGTTTTCGCCGCCTGGGCCACGTCCTCGATCGAAGACGTGGCCATCGAGCTCAGCGTGAATGGAATGGCATGCTTTTCCGCGGCACGCGCGGCCATCAGTTCCGCGCGCGGACGAATAAAGCCGATCAATCCGGTTGGCGCGAGTACCAGCGGGACACCGATGCGTTCGCCAAGAACCGTCGTTGACAAATTGCGCACTGCAACATTGGTGAGCACCCGCGGTCGCAGCGCATAGTCGTCGAAGCCGGAACGATTCCGTTTAACGGTGATTTCATCGCCGGCGCCGCCGTCCAGATAATCGAACACGATGCGCGGAAGCCGCTGCCGGGCGCGAATTCGCAAATCCTCGATATTGACAATCATCACTCATCCTCCATTTACAGAACAGAAATTGCCCACCGCCCCGCGTGCAGGACAAGGAGCACGAGCGGCCATGCCACGAAGACGGCCATGCCGAGCCCTGTGGGCCGGGAAATTCGCAAAGGCGACACCATCGCCAACGACAATAGGGCAAGCAATAACGCGGACAGGACTGCCGAAGGCTGCGCCAGGAACGCCGTGGACCAGATCAGCCCGGCAACCGTCGTCGGTACTCCGATAAAACCGCTACTCTGCTCGCGCTGCAGGTTGTAAGCGCCGAGGCGGGTGATGGCGCTGATTACATAAGCAAGAGCCGCCGCGGCCCAGGTGGCGCTCATCGCCGCCGATGCGAACGAGAGCAGTGCCCCGAGGCAAGTAACCGGAACCAGGCCGAAGTTGAGCGCATCGGCCAGACTGTCGAGCTGAACGCCGAAGTCTCTCTGCTCGGCTCTACGCGCAAACCGCCGCGCGAACTTGCCATCGAAGGTATCGGCCAGCGCACACAAGGCGATCAGTCCACCGGCCAGCGGCCAGCTTCTTAACCAGAGCGACGCCAGCAGGGCACCGAGCCCACAGAGAACCGCGAGATAGGTCAACAGATTGCTCGGATGAAAATAGCGCGCTGCTGAATCGTCCATTGCTCTAGTCCGATCGGTAAGGGAATAACTCGTACAAAGTCCGCCAGGTGCGGACCACGCGTTGCAGGAAGCCTTGCTTGCGCAGCCTGTGTATCATCGCGTACATCGGGAAGCGGTTGATGATCAAGTCATAGAGCGACAGCCTGAAACCGAGCAGCCACGATTGCGCATCGATGGCCTGCCCGCTGGCGTCTTGCAAGCCCAATCGGTGCAGTTCTAGAAAATGGAGCACCTCGCTGCTCTCGACGTCGGGCGTCAGCACGAAACACAAGAACTCGGCAAGGTCATGCTGGGGAACGCCCAGCGTCGCCAGTTCCCAGTCATAGGCGCACAGGCGTAAACCCGCTACCGTCTCGCGCAAAGCGATATTGCGCGGGTTGAAATCGTTGTGTATCAGCGTCCTCGGCAAGTTTTCCAGTGCCGGCCACCAAGCGTCGAGGTCGACAATCAGGCGCTGTTGCAATGCGCGCAGCGAACACCCCGCGGCAGCGGCAAAATAGCGCTCGGAGTGATTGGCCAGCGCGACCCACAGGGTTTTCATTTCGCTCATCGCCGCGGCGGAAAACACCGGCCCCAGCCACGTTTCAGCCATGAGTTCCGGCTCGCGCCGGTACCAGATCGCATGCACCTCGGCGATGCCGCGCACCGCAGCGTCGATAGGCGCACGATGCCAGCCGCTGATGTCGTCGGCGCTATCCATCAGCAACATGCCCTCGAGTTTTTCGAGCACCAGTATCCAGGCGCGCTGGCTATCGTCACTGACGCTACCAAAGAGGACCGGCGCGTGGCGCACGAAGCGCTCATCCTGCTGCTCATAGATGGCGAGTTCGCGCTGATGGCACAGCGCGAGACCAGCGCGCTCTTTGAAGCGCGAAAACGCGAATCCCAAATCGTCGCCGCACAGTGCGGCAACGCTCTCGCCCACCGCCATGGCTTCGTCATCTTTCGGCTTCATCTTGACCATCAGTTCCAAGCGGGCCGGCAGCACACTGTTCCCCCCGGCGGTCGCCACGGAACAATGGCGCAAGCCGGTCATATGGCCGTATTTCCACGAAGTGAGTTCGGAAATGATGCTGTGTTCCGAAACCGTGTTGCGTACGCAAACCTCGGCGACCTGAATGCTTTCGTCACGATGGAAACGCCGCAGAATGGTGGTGAAGAATTCGCCGTCGAGCGCTACGGCCACCGCCGCCGGCGCGTCGGCGCCGGCGGCCCCAGGAAGGAAGCGTTGGCTGATGAAGCGCATGAAATAGCGCTCGAGCAGCGCCGCATTGAGCGACGGGCAATGGACCGACAAGGCAGCGAGCAGCAAATTCGTCTGTTCGCAGCGGAACCGGCTTTTCTTTCCTTCCTCATACAATTGCGGCAGCGTCAAATCGTCAGCACCCGCCCGCCGGGCGAGAAAGAATGAGCGAAGCAGATGGAGCGGATGCGCCGGCGACTCGGCGTCGAGCGCCAGTTTGGCCAGCCACGAACGATAGGAGACCAGGCGTATGGGGTAGCCGTAAAGATTCATCCACAGGACGCTCTCGCGCCAATGGCGCGCAACGGGATTCGCCAAGTGGAAAACGCGCAGCGAATCGTCGCTGACCCGAGACAATTTGACGATGGCGGTCGCGGCATGGTCCACCGGGCAGCAATCAAGAAGCCAATCGAGATCCGGTGCGCAGCGCATCTCGATGCAACTCTTGATGAGCAGGGAGAGCATGTCCCCGGTGTTCGAGATACCGGACTGCGCGGCGCCGGTCAGCAGCGTCGGACGGTAAATCGCGGCCGGCAGGCCGCGCTCGCTGGCGCGGCGCACCAGGGTTTCGGCCACGCATTTGCTTTGCGCATAACCGAGATGAATGCCGTCCAGGAAAGGCAGCATGTCATCCTCTTCGCCGATCTCGCGCGGCCCGGCGGTCGAGAAACAGACCCCGGCGCTGGAAACGAAATGGAATGCCTTGCGTTTGTGCGTGCAGGCCAGGCGCAAGAGTTCCCTGGTGGCGAGAACATTGGTATCGCGCAAACCAGCGTAGGAGAAGGTCCAATTAACGGCGGCCGCGCAGTGATAGATGGCGTCGATTTCACGACCCAGATCATCGAACGCTTGTGCCGATAATCCCAAGGCGGGTTCCTGCAGGTCGCCGTCGACGATTCGTAGGCGCGAATCGAACGCCGCATCCCCAATGTCATACCCGGCCAGTGCCTTGCGGATTCGCGCACGGCCGTCACCAGCGCTTGACGGGCGCGTCAGGCAGAAAACGACGGCCTCTGTCTCCTGCAACAAGGCAGTCAAGACGTGGGCACCGAGAAAACCGGTCGCACCGGTGAGCAGTATGGCCTGCACGGCCGGCGCCGGCGCTGCCGCGCGCGGATCGATCGCGGCCGGCAAGACGCAATCGGCGAGCATCTGATCGCGCAAGGAGAGCGCTTCGCCGGCGCCGGATTGTCCGCTGTCCTGCATGCGATCGAGATAGCGCTCGAGCGCTGCAATGCTCGGACAATCGATCAGCAGGGTGTCGGGCATATCGCACTCGAGAGCGGCGCCGATGGCGGTGGCGATCTCGACGGCGGCCAGCGAATCCATGCCATAGCGTGTCAGCGACGCCTTGGCGTCAAGTGTGCCGACCGGCACCTTGAGGCACTGCGCAACGGTCTCGGATAACCACGAATAGTCGGGCGGCGTGGGCGGCATGGGCGGCACGGATCGGTTCCTTCGTTCACTCAGCCGGCTCGGACGTGCCGATCCAGTGGGCGACCGTTTCCAGGGTGCCGCGCTGGAAACCGCTTCGGCATTCAAAACGCTGGCATTTCCCGCTGGAAGTCTTGGGTATGCTGCCCGGCGCGACGAGCAAGACGGCATAGGCCTGTACCTCGTGCTGTTCGGCAATGGCTTCGCGTACGTTAGCGATGAGCTCCTGGATATCCCTGGCCCGCTCGTCGGCGACTCTGCGCACCAGTCCATGATCAATTTCAGCCGCAACGACGAGGCGTTCTTCCTCCGTCGCGGTGACGGAAAATGCCGCCGAGCAACCGGGACGAATCGCGGAATGGATATTTTCTACGGTGAACTCGATGTCCTGCGGATAGAGTTTGCGCCCGCGAATGATGATCGTGTCCTTGATGCGACCGGTGATGAACAACTCGTTGCGCCAGAAGCAGCCGACGTCGCCGGTGCGCAGGAAGGGCCCGGCGCCCGAATCGGCGATGCGCGCCTTGAACACCCGTTCGCTTTCTTCCGGACGTTGCCAATACCCCTGCGCGACTCCGGGACCGGCAACCCAGATTTCGCCGATCTCCCCCTCCGGCATTCGTGTCAGTTTCTGCGGATGGACGATCACTGCCTTGGTTTCCACGTCGGGACTTCCGCAAGCCACCAATGAAATTGGTGCACGGTCGGTCTGAGTGGTCTCGAGCAGCCGGTCGTTCGCCAATTCGGCCGCGTCGACGGTGATTATTTTTGGCCGGCTTCGCGGCGGACTCGTCGAAACGAGCAGGGTCGCTTCGGCAAGGCCGTAGGTCGGGCGATGGCTCTCGCTCCTGAAGCCGCACTCGGCGAAAGTCGCGGCAAAACTTGCCAGGGTCGTGTTGCGAACCGGTTCCGAGCCATTGTAGGCGACGCGCCAGCGGCTCAAATCCAGCTGCGCTCTCTGCTCGGCGGTGATCTTGCGAACGCACAGGTCGTAAGCGAAATTCGGCCCGCCGCTATTGGTCGCTTGATAACGGGAAATGGCTTGCAGCCAACGCAGCGGCTTCTGCAGAAAGGCCACCGGCGACATGAGGTAGGCCGGATAACGCCCAAAAGCCGGAAGCAGGATGCCCTCGATCAGACCCATGTCATGATAGGCGGGAAGCCACGACACACCGCAACTGTCCGCGCCGTTGCCCTCGCACTCATTGAGGTAGGCGAGGTTATGAAGCAGATTGCCGTGGCTGACCATCACCCCTTTGGGCGCCGCGGTCGATCCCGAGGTGTACTGCAGGAAAGCCAGGCTGTCGGGACCAAGCGGCGGTTCGCTCCAAGCACCGGCAAGCGCCGGATCGATGCGGTCCGTCAGCACAACATCGACCTGCGACATGGCGGGAATTTCTTTCAGGATGGCCAATGCTGTGGCGGCGATCGACTCAATACAAAGCACGGCGCCAATCTCGGTATTGCGCACAATGGCCAACAAACGCGGAAGGGTTCTCGCCAGGCGCGCCGGGTGTGGCGGATAAGCCGGCACGGCCAGCACGCCGGCATAAAGGCAACCGAGGAATGCGGCTATGAATTCCAATCCCGGCGGGTAGAGGAGAAGCGCTCGCGAGCCGGGAGCGAGCGTTCGTTGCAGGGTCGCCGCGATCGCCCGGGACTGCCGATCGAGTTCAGCGTAGGTCACGACGGACATTTCAACTTCGCCATTCTCGAGAAAGGTGTAGGCGCGCCCATCGGGCTGCGCCTGCGCACGGGCGCGGAACAAGTCGACAACGGAGGCCAAGCCAGGGTCGGCCGCCTTTCCTGCAGGGGACAGTGTCATGGTTTCTCGCTTACTCCGCTTCCAACTCTTCATTCCAGCGGACGAACAGCTCGCGAACTCGATCGCGATTTCGTTCCAGATCTGCCAACGTCCAATCGCCCGTCGGGATGCTTGGCTTGACATACACGTGTATCTTCCCTGGGCGGGCATCCAATCCCTTGCCGGGATCGGCCGCCGGCGGGATGGCGATATAGAAGGGAACGATCGGCACGCCGAGCGCGGTTGCCAGATGAAATGCACCCTTGTTGAAATGGCCGATCGAACCGGTGGTGATGCGCTCTCCCTCGGGGCTCAGGTAAACCGACTCTCCGGTTCGCCGCAATGTCCGTTCGGCCGCTTGAAAAATGCGCGTGCGCCGCTCCGGATACTGCTGCGGAACGGTCCAGAAAATCCCGGTCAGGTAACCGATGATGCCCAAGGGCACGATCTTGCGCAAAAAGCCGCTGAGAAAGAACCGGGTGTTCGGCAGGCCGAGCGCGACCAGCACGAACATGTCGAGCGTCGACGTGTGGTTGGAGATATAGACGGTTTGCTGCACGGGAAACGGTTGATTCGCGTGCACGACGAAATCGACGCCCCAGACGCTGAGCAGTATGCGGCCCAGCCGCGCCATGATCACTTCGGCATAGACGCCGCGCTTCTGGAACAGGGTGGCCAGTGCAACCAGCAACATGACGGCCGCGCCGGCGCTCACGAGCAGCAGGCTGACGGCGGCAAGCACCCATTTGCGCGAGGTCCAGCGAAGAGTTCCGGCGCTACCCGCGCGCAGCGTCCGCTGGTCGGCAGCGGAACTCATGGCCGTTTCCTGCAGATCACACTCTGCATGGCCAGATTGAGCCGCTTCTCGAAGATCAACAGCGGTGAGCACAGCAGTTGTCCGAGAAAATAGGGATAGATGGCCTTTGCCAGATCGAGACCCCGGCCCTTCAGATGCTTGAACGCGAGCCCTGCAAAGACATAGAAATAAGCGGGAAAGGCGCCGTAGGGCAAATAATCGACGACCTCCATGCCGGCGGCGGCGATGCCTTGCAGGAGCTTTTTCTTACTGTAGAGCACGGTATGTTGCGGCGCCTGAAGTCCCGGCCAGCGCTCGTGGTACCAGCGCCACGTCGTGCTGTCGAGACGCGGCACTTCGATCACCACCCTGCCGTCCGCTGCCAGCAGGTCGCGCGCCGTGCGCAAGGTGCGCAAGGGGTCGTAGTCGTGTTCGAGGAAGTGCCACATGGTGATGAGGTCGAAGCGCTGCGCGCCAAAGTCCTGTTCGTAAAACAGGCCGCAGCGAAAGTCGACACCATCGAGCCAAGCCGTGCCTGAGAGATCCTTGAAATCGATGCCGACGACCATCGCGCCGAACCGGGCTTTGACTTCGGCGAGGAATGTCCCGGCGCCGCAACCGACGTCGAGTACGGCGCTTTGCGCGTGCAAGGGCAAATAGCGCGATACCAACGCGATCTTGTTGCGGTCGTGCTTGCCCATCGCATGGCGATACAGCGGCGTGAGAATTCCCCAATTCGTCTTCTTGCGATGAGCGATGTATTCATCGTCATAGTAGGCGCTGATCTGTTCGAGCTTGAGGCGCGGGTTCTGATAGGCCAGGCCGCACTGCGCACAGGTCACGAACTGGAAGCGGCCCGGCTTGCCGGTCAGATCGTCCTCGGCGCTCACCAACGGGCGTGTTTCCTTTGAGCCGCAGAGGTAGCAGGCTACCGTTTCGAACATCTCGGGATTCGGCGCAGTCATCATCACCATCTTTCCTCCTTCATTCAGCCCCGGCCTGCCGCCAGCGAAAAAAATATGACAACAGCAACAGCCAACACCACGCCCAGACGCCGGCCAACCCCATTCACCCGCAGCGCCACATCGTCGCGCCAGTCGAAAACGCTCACCAGCAGATAAGCGATGGCGCCGAACAGCGTCGATCGCCAGGAAAAGCCCTCCGTCGTCAGCATGGCGATGAACACCGGGTACTTGAGAAGCACTAGCTGGTCGCGCATAAAGCGGGCAGGCCGTGGCCACGGGCCGTGATAAACAAACACCAGCAGGAGAATCAAGATGGCATAAAGCGACAGCCCCGTGGGTCCCGCGAATACACCGACGGCGCACAAGGCGATGCCGGCGAGCGCTAGCAGTACGAACCAGAAACAGCGCGTCCTGGCACTACGTACCAGCACGCGGTCTGGATGCCGCGCACGGTCATGGTCGCTGTCGGCAAGATCGTCCCAGAGTCGAAACGTCGCCACCAGAAGGGCCGCCAGCGTCGTGCGCACGAGTACGTCCACGGGACCACGCGGCGCTTGCGCAGTACAGGCCAGCGCGGCAACACCCAGCACCAGTGCCGCGACACGCCAGCGGGCGATGCGCTCACGCCCGTAGGCTAAAAGCTCAGCGACCGCAGCACTCGACGACACCGTGGTCTCCATCGACGCGCAAGCGATCACCGCTACGAATGCGTTGTGTGGCCTGCGCGACGCCGACGACAGCCGGGATGCCATATTCGCGGGCGATGATCGCGCCGTGCGAGAGCATCCCCCCGCGCTCGATAACCAGGCCCTTGATGAGAAAGAACACCGTTGCCCAGCCGGGGTCGGTTTGCCGCGTCACCAGAATGTCGCCGGCGTGCACCTGGTCGGCATCGCGCACGTCGAGGACGACGACCGCGCTGCTTTCGACCTGGCCGCCGCAGGCGCCGTTCCCGCGCAGTGACGATTCGTGCAGGACTTGCGAAGGCTCGCCGGCTGAAACTTCCGGTTGCCATTCATCGCCGCGTGCAAGCATGAAACTGTCCGGCGGCTGCATGGTGGCGAATCGAAGCTGCTGCTGACTTCGCTGCAGCACCGTTGCATGAGCTATTTCTGGCGCTAGCGCAGGCGAGAACTCCGCGTCAGACACCGACAGCACTTCGTCGACCGTGAGCAAAAAGATGTCGTCACGATTCACCAACAGGCTGCTGCGCACGAATTCTTCGCCGATGCGCAGCATCAAATGGCGTAGCCGCGTGTAAAGCAGGGCTTGTTTCATGCGCGATCGCTCACGCAGCAAAATGGCGCCCTGCGTCGCACGCAAGATGATGCGAAAGCGCCCAGCACGCGAGAAGGGCAATCGGCGCAACCAGGGCGACGGGCTGAATCGCGCGCAGACTGCTTCGCTCGCGTGTTCGCGCAGACGTCCCTGGTCGGCGCTGATTTCATCGGGCCCCAGCCCGTCTTCGCGGCAGTAGCTTTGCAACAGGCGGATAATCGGCAACGGGTTCTCGCAGGGCGTCGCGGCAGTGAGCATCAATTCACCGGAATAGCGAAACCCCCATTCGTTCAGATACTCATCAAAGCGCCCACTGAACTCGCTACACTCCGGCGCCGCAAGGCGCGAGACTATTTCCGCCGCCGAGGCGGTGGCGAACAACTGGCGCAACGCGGCGTCGCCGCGCACCGCCCGCGACAGTTTCCAGAGTTCGGAAATCGGCCGCGCGCTGATCAAGCCGGGCAAACCGCTGAGCAGCTTGCCGTGCAAAGTGAAGTCATCGACGACGGCACTGTTCGTCGCCAGCACATGTTTGAGCACGCCATAGCAGACCATGGCGGCGACGTCGGAGAGCGCGGCGTTATTCCAGCGTCGCAGGCGAATATCGAGGAAACCGCGCAGGTCCTCCAGCAATGAGGACAGCGTCTTGCCGACCAGCCGTGACGGATGCGTCGATCCGGCGTAGTTATCGACCGTTTTCTCGAAGCGGGCGACGCGGCGACGAACCCACAGATACTTCCACGTTGTCTTGACGACGATCCGCGCGAGCTCGGTGGCGCGCTCGACGCGTCCGGCCGTCGCTCGCCGCACGCCGGGAAATTCTTGCGCGCCGGTGAATTGATTGAACCACCGCGCCAGCCTGGAACCGCCAGGCGCGAGATAAATCGTCGAATGAATATTGCTAAGGTTGTAGTACAAACGCCCGGCATGAAGCCCGACAATGTTCTCAAGGGCTTCGCTCATGGCCTGCAAACGCCAGCGCGAAATTCCGAAACCGAGCCCGAGATTGCGGAAATAGGCCGTATATCCGCGAGCGACGATCGAATAGAGAAACGGCGAAACGACATCTGGAAAATTCTCGGCGATGTTGGCATTCGACCAGACGACCAGCTGTGCACTGCCGGCCGCGGTTATCGGTCGCGTCTGCAAGAGGACGATCCCCCCGTCGGCGTCAACGCTCCATTCGACGTCTTGGGCAGCGCCGAACTGCCGCTCGAGTTCGAGACCAATGCTTGCCAATTCCCCGATCGTCATCTCGGATAGGCCGGCCGTCTCGGAGGCGCCATCGCCAGCGTCGTGAATGACTGCCATATCCGAATAGCGAACGCGCACGCGCGCCGGAGTCACCGCGCCGGCCACCAAGCGATCCCCGAGCCCGCTCACATATTCGATAAGCGCTTGCGCGCGCAGGGTGACGGCATCGCGCGTAAACAGGACGCCAGAATATCGTGCACGCACCTGCCGCTGCACGATCACGCCCATCCGAATTTCTGCGAGGCCGTGGTGACGCGCGTAAAGCAGGCAGCGTTCGGAGAAATGCGAAGCCCACACCTGGCGCAGCGCGTCCTCAAGTTGCTCGCCGGACTCGACGCCGAGGACCGAGTCCAGTTGTCCGGCGAATGAAGCGCACAACCCATCCTCGCTGGCCGCTGAACTGCGGACGGCAAGTACGTTTTCTTGCCCCAGCGTTGCATGGACGCGCACGAGCGAGTCGCGCAGGCGTGGCGCGAGCGGCGTGCCGAGAATTACGCTGCGGATCGCCGCACTTCTTCGCCCGATCTCATCCGGCTGCAAGGTGGGTAAGCCCGACAGCAGTTCGCGATAGGTCTCATTCAATCGCGCGTCGCGCAAGTGACGCTGAAATGCGATATCGGCAACGACAATTCCGGCCGGGACGCGGTAACCCAGGCGATGCAGCCGCGCCAGATTGACGGCTTTGGCTCCAAAATCGCGCACGCTGTCTGCGCTCTCGAGACGACTCAACAGCGGCGTAGAGGTGATCATAGGACGCGCGCCTTTTCGCCGAAGCGATGCAGTAAAGCACTGAACAAGGCGTGGCTCACCGGTCCGAGAATAAAGACCCAGAACCATGTCTCTCCGGATACCGGCAGAGTCGCCGCGACGGCCAGCAGGGTGCCGAAGGTCGAATCGCAGCGATCAAGAACGAAGCAGAGGGGCTTGAGCCACCACCGTCCCGAAATTTCCCCCGGCGCCACATCAAGTTGTCGCTTGAGAAAGGAATTGGGCAACTCAGAGAGCATGAAGGCCAGACCGCATGCCAGTCCGAGCAGCGCATATTCGGCGGCCGATAATTCCCATATCCCGGCTGCAAGCCAAGTTGGGTACCGTGTCCGCGCCGAGCCAAACAGCGCAAACGCTAATGCTGATGCAATAGGCATTACCATCAGTCCACGCAACATTTTGTGCGCGCCGAAGAGTCGCCGGCCGCGAATGCTCAGGCCGAGATCGAGTGGCTGGCTGAAAGCTTTCGAGTAAGGGCTCTTCAGCCACAGGACGTGAGCTACTCCAGCCGCGCTCATGGAGGCGACGATGAAAACTGCGCTGCCGAATGAGGACGACGGAATCATTGGCAAGGCAATCCCGCCGCTGCCCGGTTGCCACACGGATCACCGTGCACATGCGCACGGTCGCCTGCCGCACGCGAACACCTTGCGGTCATTGCGGCGGAACTGCCGACGCCACTCACTTAGAGTTCCTTGCTGATGTAATCATGCACCGCATCCATGGCTTCGAGCACGCGCTTCGGGCATGGCCGCAAGAAAACTGATCGGCCACGCTTTTCTGCCCGCAGCACGCCAGCCTCAAGCAGCACGCGGACGTGGTGCGTAACCGCAGTCCTGGACAGAGGCGACGCATCGACGATATCCTTGACCGTCAGCTCTTCGTTCCGCTCGAACATCAGCAGAATGCGCTGACGATGCTCGTCTCCCAATGCCGTGAAGACCCCGGAACGTTCCGCCCAGATCCGCGGGAGCGCGCGATAGTAGGATTTTGACATAACTACGAGACTATTTTAGTAGTTATGATATGTCAACCCTTCTAGCCAGGGCAATTGCATCAAATTCCCTTTAACCCGAGGAGACTCGTTTCCTCGAGGAGGCCGAGAGTCCTCAGCTGTCGTCTGATGGTTGCCTGTGCGTCTGGGCCGATTCCTATCGCTGCCTGCCAACTTCCTAACCGCTCAAATATTGACTTTCCAGACGGATCGCCAGGCCCCTGCTGTTCGAGAAAGAACCAACCCAGTTGATCTTCCACGATTGCCGACAAATATGCTGCTTGTCTGTAAAACGCAGCAGCCGGCAAGCCAAGCGCCCTAGCTAGCACAACAGGAATAACGATTCCTGCGGTTTTTCAGTCGCCTTATCGGGGATGCTATTCGTCTGGTCTCGTTATGCTGGACGAGCCAACCTACTAAGCTGCGTACTCTGAATACGCTAAAGAAATTTGGAGGGAACACCCTTTATCAGCACTGTGGAGCCCTCCTTCATGGTGCTGCTCTTCTCAGTCACAGGGAAAACTGGACCCGTAACGCTGGGCAGGCTTCAATACACGGCCAGTATCCTAAGATCGCTCTGGCATATCAAGCACTTTGCTGGGATAACTTGGGAGGATTTTCCGTCAAAAACACAGTACTGCGAAGTATTACGAAGTACGGGAAAGCACATTAACTACTTGTTTTAATTGGTGCCCGGAACCGGAATCGAACCGGTACGACCTTACGGTCGAGAGATTTTAAGTCTCTTGTGTCTACCTATTTCACCATCCGGGCAGAGGATGAGGATTGTACCTTTCCGCATGATGACGGATAACAAGGAAAAAGGGAAAGTGCACTATGCACCTTCCCTTTTGATTTGGAGCGGGAGAAGAGTCTCGAACTCTCGACCTATACCTTGGCAAGGTATCGCTCTACCAACTGAGCTACTCCCGCGTGAGAGGGCCGGAATATACAGAGACGCTCGCTATCGGTCAACATTTTGTTGCCACTTCTTTGTTGCCACATTCAATCACAAGACAGTCGATTTCCGTATGCTGTTACCGTGCATAGAGGGTTCGCAGCAACGGGGCTCTGGAAAAAAACCTATCAGGCTGAACGCGAGGCGCCATGGGCAATACATTGTATCGGGTGGACTGACCCGTCACAGATTGCTTGCAGTGCAGCGATATTTCTGATATTTAATCGCCTCCTTGCAAAAACATACGGATGGTTCCTGAACATGCCTGAAGAAATGCTCCACAAACACTTCGCCCCCTACGTCGCCAAAAAGGGCGAAGAATACATGAGCAGCAAACAACTGACTCATTTCCGCACCATCCTCGAAACGCTCAAGATGGAGCTGATGAAAGATATTGAGCGCACAGTACACACCATGCAGGACGAAGCGACGGTATTCGCCGACCCCAATGACCGTGCCAGCCAGGAAACCGACATTGCCATCGAATTGCGTAACCGTGACCGCGAACGCAAGCTGATCAAGAAAATTGAAGATACGATAGATCACATCGAAAGCGGTGACTACGGTTACTGCAACGGTTGCGGCGTCGAGATCGGCATCAAGCGCCTTGAAGCCCGACCGACAGCTACCCTCTGTATCGATTGCAAGACACTGGAGGAAGTCCGCGAAAGACAGGTCGCCAAGTAGCTGGCCTGCCGCCCTGATAAAAGTTCAAAGTCACTCAACAAAAAAGGACGCCGCAGCGTCCTTTTTTGTTGCCTTGCGAGAAACTTACTGTTGAGATTCGACCGGCTTTGCTGCAACGCCGCCCTCTTCCACGCTCACCGCCTTCATCGACAGGCGAACGCGACCCTTTTCATCAGCCTCAAGCACCTTGACGCGGACTTTCTGGCCTTCCTTGAGATAATCAGCAACCGCATTGACGCGTTCGTTAGCGATCTGTGAAATGTGCAGCAGACCATCGCGACCCGGCAGTATGCTGACGATGGCACCGAAGTCGAGCAGCTTGAGCACGGTGCCCTCGTAAATCTTGCCCACCTCGACGTCGGCGGTAATTGCTTCGATGCGTGCCTTGGCGGCATCGGCCGCATCACCGCTAACCGATGCAATGGTGATCGTACCGTCTTCCTTGATGTCGATGGTGGTGCCGGTTTCTTCGGTGATGGCGCGAATGACCGCGCCGCCCTTGCCGATCACGTCGCGGATTTTCTCCGGATTGATCTTCATCGTGTACAGACGCGGTGCGTAGGTCGACACTTCTTCGCGCGGACCGGCAGCCGAACTCTGCATCTGGGCGAGGATGTGCAGGCGCGCTTCCTTGGCCTGCGCCAGAGCGACCTGCATGATTTCCTTGGTGATGCCCTGAATCTTGATATCCATCTGCAGCGCGGTAACACCGGTTTCGGTACCAGCCACCTTGAAGTCCATGTCGCCAAGGTGATCTTCATCGCCCAGGATGTCGGTCAGCACGGCAAAGCGGTTGCCATCCTTGATTAAACCCATGGCGATGCCAGCGACGTGCGCCTTGAGCGGCACACCGGCATCCATCAACGCCAGTGAGGAACCACAGACCGACGCCATCGAGCTCGACCCGTTGGACTCGGTAATTTCCGAGACAACGCGCATGGTGTAGGAAAAGTCTTCCGCTTTCGGCAACACGGCAATCATCGCCCGTTTGGCAAGACGGCCATGGCCGATTTCGCGACGCTTGGGCGTACCGACGCGACCGCATTCACCGGTGGCATAAGGCGGGAAGTTGTAATGCAGCATGAAACGCTCACGGTATTCACCAGCCAGGGAATCGATGATCTGTTCGTCACGGCCGGTACCCAGGGTGGCGACAACCAGCGCCTGCGTTTCGCCGCGGGTGAACAGCGCTGAGCCGTGAGTGCGTGGCAATACGCTCGAACGGATGGCAATCGGTCGCACAGTACGCGTGTCGCGTCCGTCGATGCGCGGTTCGCCACCCAGGATGCGGCTACGAACGATTTTTGCTTCAACGTCGAAGAATAAGTTCTTGATCGTGTTGGCATCAGGCGCATCGTCACCCGCCGTCAGCACGTCAACCGCCTTGTCCGAGATTTCCTTGATGCGCTGCGTGCGCTGCTGCTTGCTGGTAATGCGGAAAGCTTCCTGCAGGTCGGCTTCGACCAGTGCGTTGAGCTTGCCGACCAGCTCTTCGTTCTTGACCGCAGCCGTCCAGACCCACTCCGGCTTGCCGGCTTCTTCAACCAGTTCGTTGATGGCGTTGATGACGACCTGCATCTGGTCGTGACCGTAAACCACAGCACCGAGCATGACGTCTTCGGACAGGATGTCGGCTTCCGATTCAACCATCAGCACGGCGGATTGCGTACCGGCAACGACTAGGTTGAGCTGGCTGCTCTTCAACTGAGTCAGTGTCGGATTGAGCACGTACTGGCCATCGATATAACCGACACGGGCGGCGCCGAGCGGGCCGTCGAACGGGATGCCGGAAATGGCCATAGCTGCCGAAGCGCCGATAATGGCCGGGATGTCCGGATCGATTTCTGGATTGAGCGATACCACCATCGCCACAACCTGGACTTCGTTGTAAAAACCTTCAGGAAAGAGCGGACGCAGCGGACGGTCGATCAGACGCGAGGTCAGCGTTTCTTTTTCCGAGGGGCGGCCTTCGCGCTTGAAGAAACCACCGGGAATCCTGCCAGCCGCATAGGTTTTTTCAATGTAATCGACGGTCAGCGGGAAAAAATCCTGACCGGGTTTGACTGACTTGTTGCCGACCACGGAGACCAGCACGACAGTGTCATCGACGGTGACCATGATGACGGCGCCGGCTTGACGGCCAATTTCACCGGTTTCCAGTGTGACCTGATGAGCACCATAGGTGAACGTTTTTTTGGCGATAGTAAACATTATTTCCTCTCTCAATAGCTAACGCGCCGACATGGCGTAAAACTGTAAAAACAACAACAGCGGCGCAACCCGCATGGGGCTGGCCGCTGTCATCCAATCAAACCATCTGCACTCGCAACCGCACTGCGGTCTGGCGGGCAGGTTTACTTACGCAGGCCGAGGCGCGCAATCAGCGCACGATAAGAATCTACGTTGGTGGCCTTCAGATAATCCAGTAGCTTGCGACGACGGCTCACCATGCGCAGCAGGCCGCGACGTGAATGGTGATCCTTGACGTGCTCTTTGAAGTGACCGGTCAGGTCATTGATGCGAGCGGTCAGCAAGGCAACCTGGACTTCGGAGGAACCGGTGTCCCCCGTGGCACGCTGAAAATCGGTCATGATCTGCGCTTTTTGCGCAACGTTGATCGCCATATCAAACTCTCTTTCGTAGGTAACGACGCAGCCCCAGTTTGATAGAGCCAACGCCAGATTAATGAAGGTGTTAATGTGGGTTTTTTTCGCTCGGCGAAGCGAGGGGCGGATTATAGCCCGTTCATCGGTCTGGCGGCAAGGAAGGCAGCAGCCGTTCAGCGTTGCGTCGTCTGCGCCTTGATTGCCAGCCACTCGCTATGGCGCTGTTCGAGCAGATACTCTTCCAGGGCTTCGAAGCGGTAGGCTTTGCCATTCATCGAACCCTGTTCAATGGCGATGGACTTGACCGTAAGCCGCTTGCAACTCTCCTCGCTTTCGCCTTCGGCCAGGCTGACCTCAAGCGAAACACGGCGTTGCTGGTAATCCTTGAGGCCGGCAATTGAGCTGAGCGTGCTTTGAACCATTTCCTCGCGACCAAACTCGAGCGTGGCTATGCCGTCGCCGCTACGGACAGTGGCCTTGGTCACGATTTCCGGCGCAAAGAGTCCGAGAATGGTCTTGATGTCGCGTTGAGCAATAGCGCGATCCAGATGGAGCAGCCACGCTTCACCGATGGGGAGAAGCGGGCAGCCCACGCTAGGAGGCTGCGGCAGTTCATGTGACGGAACATCGGGAACCACCGCAGCCTCCGGCGGTGGCGCGGATTTCTGGATGGGCGCCGGCTTGACCTTGCCTGAACGGGCCTCCAGTTGCTTCTGGCTGACCATGTCGACCGTTTCGGAGTACCTATCGAGCTCCTCGTCAAAACTTCCCGGCACATAAAACTCGGGCACACTGGAAAGCAGGACTGGCAGCAGCAGTGTCATCAGCGATCGGGTGCGCACTGCGGCAGGGGCGAAGCCGACCTTGCCGCTGTCAATGGCAACGCTGCCGCCGTTGGCGTCAAGAGAGGTGGCACCGCGATTGACCTTGTCGTAGGTGCCCTGGCGGTAGGTGGTATTGGCCATTTCAGCCGGCAGCACGTAGGGCTCATGGTCGGTGCCGCGGATGCCAATGGTGGCGGACGGGGTAACGATGCGATGTTCGTTGCGGTTGAGTTTGCCGATCCAGCCGCTGATAACCCGCAGGGAGCCGGTAATCAGGCGCAGTATCTGGTGGTCGCTGGCTTTTCCTTCGGCGGCGAAGCGCTCCGGGATGAACTCGGCACCCGGGCGGACGGCGACCAGGCCAGCATCGCCAGTCTTCAGAACCACCTCACTGCCGGGCATGGTACGTATCGTTTCGCCGACGTAGACCATCCCGCCCTCCTGCAATTTTCTTGGCATCCCGACATCGCTCGTGACGAATACCTCACCCCGCAGACGCAGGGCATTAGCAAAGGGTTTGCCCTCATCCAGATTTTTCGGTGTTGCATCGGCAGCAACGGCCGGAGCAGAAAATAAAGCGCCACTGCTCAGCACAAGTGCCAACACAATACGGCGGCCAGGATTCAGCGAAGCGAGCATAAGGATTCGTGGGTAATCGATGACTGTGTCGGGAGGAGTTTAGCCTTAAAAGCCGCTGCTGTACTCATGCTTGCCGATTTGTTTGGTTTTGGCGCTCCTTTCTCCGTTACGATGAATCCCTGCACCGATCGCTTGTCTACTTTGAACTTTTATCAGGGCCTTGGCGCCCTCAACAAGAGCCTGCAATGAAAATCAACCTGCAACGTACAATCACCTCACTGACCAATGCCCTCGATTTTGTCGGCACGGATGAGTTTCAGCACGGAAAACGCGTAGCACTGATGGCAGCGATGATCGCCAGCGAAATGGACTGGCCGCAACTGCGGCGCGAGAAAATGCTCTACGCTGGCATGATTCACGACTGCGGCGTATCGCGCACCATAGAACACCGCGCTATCAACGAAACACTCGAGTGGGAAGGCGCCCAGAAACACTGCCAGCGCGGTGCCGATTTTCTGTCGGACTGTCCACCGTTGGCACATTTCTCGGAGATTGTTTATTGGCACCACACCCGCTGGGAAGCACTTCTGTACGAAGATCTCGCCGACGATCTGCGTCTTGAAACTAATCTTGTTTTTCTTGCTGACCGCGCCGACGTTCTCTTTGCCCCCTATTTCATTGGCGCGTCCCTGAAAAATGAAATCCTCTGGGAATACCCTGAAGTCGTAGCCCGCATCGCCGGTCTGAGTGGTAGCTTGTTCGCGCCAGAGCTTGTTGAAGCATTCCAGCGAGCTTCTGCCCGTGAATCGTTCTGGCTGGCAATGGATCCGAGCTATATCGAAGACCAGATCGAGGATTATCTGTGCCGTGGCCAACCCGTCGAACTTGATATGGCCGATGCACTTGCTGTCGCCGGACTATTCGCACACACCGTTGATGCCAAGAGTACCTACACCCTGGAACATTCCACCCGTGTCGCCCGCATTGCGCGTCACCTGGCCGAGGCTTCCGGGATTCGTGGCGAGCATCTCGACAAGGTCGAAATAGCCGGACTGTTGCATGACATCGGCAAACTGCGCGTGCCGGAAGAAATCATTGACAAACCGGGACCATTGACGCGGGAGGAGCGGGCCTTCGTCATGCGCCACAGCTATGACAGCGGACACATTCTGCGTAAAGTATTTCCTGGTCAGCCGATTGCCGACTGGGCCGCCCTGCATCACGAAAACCTGCTTGGCACCGGCTATCCTTACCATTGCCAGGCGCTGAACATCCCACGCGAGGCGCGCCTGATCGCCGTCGCTGATATTTTTCAGGCGCTCTCGCAGGAACGGCCGTACCGTGGGCACATGAGCAAAAGCGAAGTGATGTCACGAATTGATGACTTGAGTGCTCTGGGGCGCATCGATCCGGAGATGGTCAAACTGCTGCATGCGCAGCTTGATCATTGTTATGCGCTGGCGGTGGATTAGAACAGGTTCGCTTACCCTCTGCCCGGAATCGGTTTTATCGGCCAGCCAGCGCCAGCACCTCAGCCCACACCCCATCTTGACATCCTCCCCTTCCTTCAGGGAGGGGCGCCATACTTATGTCCTTCCCTGTTGCGCTTGTTGTTGACGGAAGCCCGGATAGGCGAATGCGCCTGCGATCTTCTCGCAGTCCCTTTCTGAAACTCCGGTAGCGCGGGCAGTGGCATACCAGGTGCTCTGCACCTGCGCTTCCATCGCACCTAATATCTCTGCGGCCTGTACCGGCTCAAGCAGGAATCGCGCTCTCTGCGAGAGCAGGTTGCCCGCGTTGGCAAAGCGGCCCGCATCGCCGCACCCCATAGCCAGGTCGCGGTGCTCCATGCTGACCGGCACGGCGGGTGTCAAGTCATAGGCGGGGGAGAGTTTCCAGTCAGCTTCTTTTGCGATCAGCGCATGGTTGCGTGGGTGATCATCGATGTTCGAGATCAGCGCGTTGAAGCACATACGGCGGAACAGCTCGGCTACGTTCTGCGTCGGTTCGGCGCAGACACGCCGAATTTCTTCGGCCAACAGCACGTAGGACCACTTGTCACGTGACTGGTAGGTGTCTTCTGCGCGCAGAAGCGTCATGGCGGAGATCATGCGTGTGCGCAAATACCCGGCCTGTGTTCTCTCGCGGTCAAAGCGTTTGACCAGCAAGACATCCCGTCCGCCGACACCAACGACCCTGCTTTCCGCTGTCGTCAGCCCGCAGGCCCGTGCCAGGATCAACATCGCGTGCTCGACCCTTGCACAGTTCCACATATCGTCGGGCCGGTTGAACTTCGCAATCCATAGCCCGTCCTCGCCTTCGACAACGGCCTTCGGGCGCGCGCCGCCCATCGACGTTCCGATTACCAGCAGCTTTTCGACCTGATCGTGATCATCGGCAGCATCACCAGCGGGCACGTCCTCGTCAGCCATGAGCGCATCGGCGATGACCTGCACCTTTTCAAGATCGAGGGTCTGGTTGAAGGTGCGCTTCGGCGCAGGCGGTCTCTGGTTCAAACCGAAGCCAAGTGCCCCGGCGCGGTCATCCGGCGAGTACAGCAGGTACTCCATCTCTCCCGGCTGCGCCTTGCCAAGATGGCGCTGGATGACGCGGCGGCCCCAATAGTCCGGGCTTGCATCACGCAGCGCGCCAAAGACGCCGCCGAGCGCCACCGTTGAATAGGTGCGGGGCGCGAGCTTCAACTCTATGGGATCGAGCGCGACCGCGTTTGGACGTTCAAGGTAGCTGCGGCCATAGACGAAGCGCCCCTCGGGTGTTCCTCTACGGTCCGTGATCAGCGCGAAGCGGCCAGCCGTCACCGGCTCGGTTTGTCCGGGCAGGGTGATGTAGACGAAGCACTCGGTAGGGGTTTCAGAAGTCATTGTCTAGCCCTATCTTTGTTCCCGTTGTTGGGCGGGCTCGGGCGCGTTCGCGGGACAATGCGAGGGTCTGGCCTTCGTCATCCTTTTCAGGCGCTGCCACGTCGGCGATCTGGTTGAGTAGATCGAGCGCCCACAACATCGCCGCGTAGACGGCGATGCTGGTTGAGGGCTTTCCCTTTTCGGCGTCGGCGACGGCGCGCTCGCCGGTGCCGATCTTCTCCGCCATGTCGTCAATCGTCAGGTTCCGACGCAGGCGTGCCGTGCGCAGGTTCGCGCCCAGCCGCTTGAGCGTCTGTTCTACGGCGTAGGGCGGTGCGGTCAGCAGCTTGTTGCGGGCGGTCATGGGTCACCGATGAAAAAGGGCACTCCCCAACAGATACCATGCTGGCGGGGAAAGAGTCAAATTAAAAAGCCTTCAAGGGCATTATAATGGACATAAAGTGCTCTTGAGAGCATTTTTATGTTAGAGTCTGGTCTGTTGGCAGCCCTCGGGGCTGCCAGCGAAGGCAAAGAGGCTGATGTGCACGGGCCATGAGCACATTAGGGAATGCGTACATAGGTGTGTACATAACGGGGAAAAAGTTCTGATGGCAGATGGTTCAATCGCAGAGCAGATAAGGCGAAGAAGAACTTTTGCCATTATCTCCCACCCTGACGCTGGCAAAACGACGCTGACCGAAAAGCTCCTGCTCTTCGGCGGCGCAATCCAGCTCGCGGGCACCGTAAAAAGCCGCAAAAGCGCGCGTCATGCAACGTCCGACTGGATGGAGGTCGAGAAACAGCGCGGCATTTCGGTCACCAGTTCGGTAATGCAGTTCGAATACCAGGGGCATACGGTCAATCTGCTCGACACGCCCGGCCACGAAGACTTTTCGGAAGACACCTACCGCGTGCTGACGGCCGTCGACGCCGCCGTTATGGTGATCGACGCGGCCAAGGGCGTTGAGGCGCAGACGGTCAAGTTGATCAACGTCTGCCGCATGCGCAACACACCGATCATCACCTTCGTCAACAAGTTCGACCGCGAGGTGCGTGAACCTTTCGACCTGCTCGAAGAAATCGAATCGGTCCTGAACATCGAATGCGCGCCGATCACCTGGCCAATCGGCATGGGCAAGACCTTTCGTGGTGTTTATCACCTGCAGAGCAACAGCTTGCTGCGCTTTGCACCTGGTGAAGAACGGCGCAGCGAGTCGGAAAAGCTCGATGGCATCAACAACCCTGCGCTCGATGCCCAGTTCCCGAACGAAGTCGCCAAGCTGCGCGAAGACGTCGACCTGATCCAGAGCGCGAGCAGTCCCTTCGATCTCGTGGACTTCCTCGCCGGCCTACAATCGCCGGTCTTCTTCGGCTCGGGAATCAACAACTTCGGCGTGCAGGAAATTCTCCAGGCCCTGATCGACTGGGCGCCGCAGCCGCAGGAACGCGATGGCGGCGCACGCCTGGTGCAGCCGGCCGAGCCGGCCTTTACCGGCTTCGTGTTCAAGATTCAGGCCAATATGGACCCCAAGCACCGCGACCGTATTGCCTTCTTCCGCGTCTGCTCCGGCCGCTACAGCTCGGGAATGAAAGTCCAGCACGTGCGCATGGGCCGCGAAATGAAGCTGGCCAACGCGCTGACCTTCATGGCCAACGAGCGCGTGCTGATGGAAGATGCAGTCGCTGGCGACATCATCGGCATCCACAACCATGGCCAGTTGCACATCGGCGACACCTTGACCGAGGGCGAAACACTGGCCTTCAAGGGCATCCCGTATTTCTCGCCCGAACTCTTCCGCGTCGCCCGTCTGCGCGACCCGCTGAAAAGCAAACAACTGCAAAAAGGTTTGCAGGAACTCGGCGAAGAAGGCGCCATCCAGGTTTTCGAAAACCTCGCCACCGGCGCCATGCTGCTCGGCGCGGTCGGCACTCTGCAATTTGAAGTCGTCGCCCAGCGCCTGCAAACCGAATACAAGGTTGATGCCATCTTCGAGTCAGCCGACATCAACACTGCGCGCTGGCTGACCTTCCCCGACGACTTGACACGCCGCAACTTCGAGCGCGAGCAACAGCACCGCATGGCCAGGGATGTCGACGGCAACCTAGTCTATCTCGCCAGCACCCGCTACAACCTCGACGTCACAAGCGAGAAGTGGAGCAAAGTTGGCTTCCATGCGTCACGCGAGCATGGGCAAGTCCTGGGCTAAGCTTGATCCAGGTCAATGCCTGAGCGGACTGTCCGCGATTAAATTGCCCGATCTTCCCTGTGGGTTCGCCTATGTTCCGCATTTCGCAATACATGCAGGAAATCATGACGCCGCAGGCGCTCGGTCCAAAACGCACGCCGCCAGCGCCGGTAGTCATCTGGAATCTGATCCGACGCTGCAATCTGACCTGCAAGCACTGCTACTCGATTTCGGCTGACAAGGACTTCCCCGGCGAACTCTCAACCGATGAGATCTTCACGGTAATGGACGATCTGCAACGTTTTCGCGTGCCAGTGCTGATTCTCTCGGGCGGTGAGCCGCTGCTGCGCCCGGACATTTTCGAAATCGCCAAACACGCCAAGGCCATGGGCTTTTACCTTGGCCTGTCGAGCAACGGCACACTGATCGACGCCACCAACATCGAACGCATTGCGCAGTGCGACTTCAACTACGTTGGCATTTCGCTCGACGGCATTGAGGCAACACACGACAGGTTCAGGCGTATGAAGGGCGCCTTCGCCGCTTCGCTGCGCGGCATTCGCCTGTGCCGTGACCTTGGGCTAAAGATCGGCGTGCGCTTCACGATGACTCAGGACAATGCGCACGATCTGCCCAAGCTGCTCAAGCTGGTCGAAGACGAAGGCATCGACCGCTTCTACTTTTCACACCTCAACTATGCCGGACGCGGCAACAAGAACCGCCAGGACGATGCCCAGCACCGGCTGACGCGTTGGGCCATGGATCTGCTTTTTGACACCTGCTGGGACTATCAACAACGCGCGCTGAACAAGGAGTTCACCACCGGCAACAACGATGCCGATGGTGTTTATTTTCTTCTGTGGGCGCAGAAAAATTTTCCTGAAAAAGCCGAACTGGTGCGCGCCAAACTGGCCCAGTGGGGCGGCAATTCTTCCGGCGTCAATGTAGCCAACATCGACAACCTGGGCAATGTACACCCGGATACGATGTGGTGGCACCACACCCTGGGCAACGTTCGTCAGCGCCCGTTCTCGGAAATCTGGATGGATACCTCCGATCCACTACTCGCCGGTTTGAAGCAGCACCCGCGTTCAGTCTCCGGGCGTTGCGGGCAGTGTCTGCATTTTGACATCTGCAACGGCAACACCCGCGTGCGTGCGCAACAACTGACCGGCGACCCGTGGGCCGAAGACCCGGGCTGTTATCTTGACGATGACGAAATCGGCATCGCCCCCGGTGGTCAACGCTTGACCGTGACGCCTTACATAAAAATCAGGAAATTATGATGATTTTTCGCCAATGGCTTACTGCCTCCTGCATCGCGCTGTGGCTTATCGGCGCGACCTCATCGGCGCACTCGACAGAAACAGCCGAACTCTACAAGACGCACTGCGTCACCTGCCACGGTGAGAACCGATTTGGCGGCATCGGACCGGCATTACTGCCGGAAAACCTGGAGCGACTGCGTAAACCTGAGGCGCTCAAAACCATCCTCAACGGCCGCGTGGCGACACAAATGCCGGCCTTCAGCGACCGGCTCAAGGAGGACGAAGCGAAGCAGCTCGCCGACTGGATCTACACCCGGGTTACTCCGGAACCGGTCTGGGGGGAGGCCGAAATTCGCGCCTCGCACATCGTCCATGTCGACCCAAGCACTCTGCCGAATCGGCCATCAAAAGCCCTCAAGGGCGCCGACCCCCTCAATCTCTTCGTTGTTGTCGAAACCGGCGATCACCATGTTTCGATCCTCGATGGCGACAAGTTTAAACGCCTCTACCGTTTCCCCAGCCGCTATGCACTGCACGGCGGACCGAAATTCTCACCGGAGGGGCGATTCGTTTATTTCGCATCACGTGACGGCTGGATCACCAAGTTCGACATCTACAATCTGATAGTCGTCGCCGAAATTCGCGCCGGTCTGAATACGCGCAATGCAGCAGTGTCCAGCGACGGCAAGTGGGTCATGGTCGCCAACTATCTGCCGCACAGCCTGATGGTCCTCAACGCTGAAGACCTGAGCCTGTACCGCATCATCCCAACCTTGAATGCCGCTGGCGACAAGACATCGCGCGTTTCGGCCGTCTATGACGCTGCGCCGCGCAAAAGTTTTGTTGCCGCACTCAAGGACGTTCCCGAAGTCTGGGAACTTAGCTATGACGCCAACGCCGAACCGGTGGCCGAGGGCCTGGTGCACGACTTCCAGTACAAGGAGGGGGCGTTCAAGCCAGCGATGTTCACGCCGCGCCGAACACTACTTGCGGACTATCTCGACGACTTTTTCTTCACGCAGAGCTATGGCGAAATCCTCGGCACATCGCGCGATGCAAGCAAGGGACAAGTCATCCTCCTTGATAGCCGAAAGAAAATAGCTGACCTTGATCTGCCCGGCATGCCCCACCTTGGTTCGGGCATCACCTGGCAGTGGCAGGACTCGCAAGGCAAGCTGCGCAGCGTGATGGCCTCACCCAATCTCAACGCAGGACTGGTCACCGTGATCGATCTGGGCAGCTACGAAGTCATCAAGCAGATCAAGACCCTCGGCCCCGGCTTCTTCATGCGCAGTCACGAGAACAGTCGCTATGCGTTCACCGACTCGATGATGAGCAAGGAAAATAAGAACGTGCTGCAAGTCATCGACAAGAAGACGCTTGAAGTCGTCCACGAGTTTCGCGCCGAGCCCGGACAAACCCTGGCCCACGTCGAGTTCACACGCAACGGCCGCCATGCTCTGGCCAGCCTGTGGGAGATGGATGGCGCGCTGCTGGTCATCGACACCCGAACGCTCAAGGTGATCAAACGCATTCCCGCGAAAAAACCAGTCGGAAAGTACAATGTCTGGAATAAAATTACACGCTCGGAAGGTACCAGCCACTGAGCTTTAACCAAATCAAATTGGAACGAGAATATGCCCCTTTTAACCCGCAGCCTGCTGCATTTTCTTGTCACCGCCGCATTCTCCTGCGGCAGTGTGGCGTCGCTAGCCATGCCAAAGGCCGCTGAACATGAAGATGCCCCGGTAAGCAGTGGCGTCAATGCGGCAAGGCCCAGACATTCCACGGCCAAGCCTGTCAAAAAGCCGGTCAATTCAGCCAAGCCGGTAAAAAAATCCAGGACCTCTCACACCCGGAAATGACTCGGGATTATGCGCCTGGGTTCCCCCTGCTTACTTGTCCGCCACGGAGTCGCGATGCGTGTAGTTATCCTGTTAATGACCCTGCTGACCTCAGCGCAGGCCCTGGCGCAAATGCCGCGCCTCGAACTGAGCGCCGGTTTCTACCGCATTGAGGCCGAAGTGGCTGCCAACCAGGAAAACCGGATGCAGGGTTTGATGAATCGTCGCAGTATGGGGGGCAATCAGGGAATGCTTTTCGTGTTCACGCAGGCCGATCGCCATTGCATGTGGATGCGCAACACCTTGTTACCGCTTTCCGTCGCTTTTCTTGATGAGCGTGGTCACATCCTGAATATCGAGGACATGAAACCGCAGACCGAAACCAATCACTGCGCGACAGGACCGGCACGTTTCGCACTGGAAATGAACCTGGGTTGGTTCTCCACCAAGGGACTCAAAGCGGGACAGCGCATTAGCGGCATTGAGAAATCGCCGCAGCCACAATAAGGCCGCGACTGACTCATCATGAGCTTCAAAAGCAGACTGGCGTGGCGAACAAAACTGCCACGCAGCGCAGAGCACATGGCCTCCTGGTTGCTCGATCAGGAATCACTGACCGCGCGCCTTCAAGCCCGCGGCAGCTTCGCTGTGCACCTGCTATGGCAGGCTCTGGCCATGCCTACCCTTGATGAAGCGATAGCGCTGGGCATCAAGCGTGACCGCCTACTCTGGGTTCGCGAAGTGGCGCTGCGGGTTGATGACGTAGCGCTCGTTTTCGCGCACACGGTACTACCCTACCGACCGCGCGGGCCGCTGAGCGGCTGGCTGGCACGCCTTGGCAACCGCTCACTGGGGGCACTGCTGTTCGCGCATCCCGGATTCGCGCGCGGCGCGATCAGTTGCAAACGACTTGACCACCGTCATGCGCTTTTTCAGCCAGCAATTGAAGCCATGCAACTGACTGACCTGCCCCCGAAAAGCTTGTGGGCGCGGCGCTCGCGCTTTGCCTTTGGCGCCCAGTCGGTACTGGTTACCGAGGTCTTTTCGCCCGTCCTGGGCGACAAATAAACGATTTAGCTCGACGCCAGGCTGATACGCGGGTATAGTGCGGCCCGTGCGTTGCGGAACTGCCGCGATACACAACGCGCTTCGCGAACCTGGCCGCATTTCTAAAGCCCTCCTGCCTTCTGGTGTCAATTCATTGGACACCGCCCTGGCACAAAGCTTTTTGTGCCGAAAAGTATCGAATACTCCTGCTCTGGCAGAGTCTTTCTCAACTATTTCGTTGGTTAGCGTTGCATTTTTTTGCGCCCGTGCGCCGATCATTCCCGGCAGCGCGACGCTGTTCCATACGAAAGAGACTTATGACTTTTACAGAAATTGGCCTTAACGCAGCACTTCTCAAAGCCCTTACCGATTCGGGCTACACCGAACCGACGCCGGTTCAAGCGCAAGCCATTCCGGCCGCCATCGAAGGACGCGACCTGATGGTTTCGTCGCAAACCGGTTCAGGAAAAACCGCCGCCTTCATGTTGCCGGCACTGCACCGCTTTGCCGTGCAGGAGCATCCGGGCGCCGCGCCAGCGCCGCGCCGCACCGCGAATCAGGAACGCCAGTCCGCCCGTTCGCGCGGCAATGATCGCCCGCGTTACCAGGCGGCGCAACCGAAGATGCTGGTGCTCACGCCAACCCGCGAACTTGCTCTACAGGTTACTGCGGCGGCTGACAAATACGCCGGCCAGCTTCGCCATTTGAAAACGGTGGCCATCCTCGGCGGCATGCCTTATCCGAAACAGATGGAACTACTCTCGCGCAACCCGGCAATCCTGGTTGCTACGCCAGGCCGACTGATCGACCACATGGCATCGGGCAAAATCGATTTCTCGCTGCTGCAGATCCTCGTCCTCGACGAAGCGGACCGCATGCTCGACATGGGTTTCATCGAAGACATCGAAAAGATCGTCGCGGCCACTCCGACCCAGCGTCAGACCATGCTTTTCTCGGCCACGCTGGACGGAACGGTCGGCCAGATGGCGCGCAAGATGACGCGTGACCCGCTGATCATCCAGGTCGATGCCTCGCACACGAAACATGAAAACATCGAACAACGCATGCATTTTGTTGACGACCTGTCGCACAAGAATCGCCTGCTTGACCACCTGCTGCGCGATACCACCATCGATCAGGCCGTGGTGTTCACCGCCACCAAGCGTGACGCCGACACCATCTCCGACCGCCTGAACATTGCCGGTTTCAACGCCGCTGCGCTCCACGGCGACATGCACCAGGGCGCGCGCAACCGAACACTCAGCGCGATGCGTCGCGGGCAGGTGCAAATTCTCGTCGCCACCGATGTCGCCGCACGTGGCATCGACGTACCGACCATCACCCACGTATTCAACTACGACCTGCCGAAGTTTGCCGAAGATTATGTGCACCGCATCGGCCGCACCGGTCGTGCGGGCCGTAATGGCCTGGCGATCTCCCTCGTCAATCATGCTGAACAGTTCAATGTGCGCAAGATTGAACGCTTCACCAAACAGGTCATTCCTGTTGAAATCGTTGTCGGCCACGAACCGACGCGACGCGCACCGACAGGCAATGGCCGTCCGGCTGGAAAACCGAACGCTCGCCCAGCCTGGAAATCCGCATCTGGCGATAGTCGCGGCCATGGCAAACCACGCAGCGAAGGCTACGCCAGCAAGCCCGGCGCGCCCAAGCGCGATGGCGCCAAACGCCCCGTTACGGAGAGTGGGCGGCGGAGCTTTAGCGATCGGTAATTGCTTCTTGATCTCGAAAAACCCGCCTTGTGCGGGTTTTTTTTGGCTTTGCAATCCACATGGGTAATCGGCGACAATCTGAATCCACCCGATGCAGGGAGAGGTGCCATGGTATCTGAACTGATCACAACCTGGACCGAGCATGACAGCGCGTTACAGAAGATTCTGTTGCTGGCGTCTGGCAGACTGCGCATCTTCGACGAGGATCTGTCGAGACTAAAGCTCGAACAGCGTGAAAGCGCCGAGCATCTGCAACGTTTTCTCACTGCCCATCGGCAAAACAGCGTATGCATCGTGATTAAAAATACCGGGCCCTTGCTGCGCGAGAGCCCGCTTTTGATGAAGTTGCTCGCCATCTACCCCTTACAAATGACTGTTCTCGAATGCCCGCCGCATCTCGCGGCATTTGACGCTTCACTGTGCATCGCCGATGACAAGCACGCGCTTATCCGTTTCAGCAAGGATCACGCCCGCTCCAGAATAATCATCGACAGTGCGCAAGAATGCTCGCCTTACGTGCATCAATTTGAAGAAATTCTGAAGGAAGGTGGCGAGCAGGTCAGCGCGACAACGCTCGGCCTATAAGATGCAATATGCATGACGCATCGCACGTCCTGAACTGGCAGCGTCATAGTCTGCTATAATCCCGCACTGATTGACGGGCACGTCGGTCAACCAAATCATTTTTGGTTCGTTATAGCAATTTTCTTATCGATAGGACTATTTAAAATGAAAAACTCCCTCCTCATTGCCGCTCTCGTTGCCCTGACCCTCTCCGCTTGTGGCAAGAAGGAAGCTGCTGCACCTGTTCCGGCTCCCGTTGCCGCTCCGGCTGCCGCTGCTCCAGCCGCCCCGGCTGTTGAAGCCCCCAAGGTCACTGCACCTGCTGCCGCTGCTCCAGCTCCTGCCGCCGCCGAAGCAGCCCCTGCCCCGGCTCCTGCAGAAGCTCCCAAGGACGCCACAAAGAAGTAATCTCTTTCTTCTGTATAGCTGCATGGAAAAGCCGGCGAAAGCCGGCTTTTTTCTGGGGAGCGCCGCCCAAGCATCGCCAATTCCGTAGTCTTGCCGGCCCCTCCTTTGCGGCTGGGTAGGACGAATTAGATTCTCGGGCAGTCAGCCGACATGGCGATAGATCAGCACCGCCGCCGCATCGTCAACGTGCGCCCAGCAATCAAGAACAAGCCGAGCTTGATCGCTGGAGAATGGCGACGCACTTTCGAGGGTTTTGCGAAGAGCAAAAAAATCGTCCAGGCCATCGGAGAACAGTGCCAACACATGGCCTGGAGAAAACGTTTTTGTTTGCGGTATCAATTGATCGTAGTCGCCACCGACGACTCCTCTCGTGTTCCCTCGATCAGGAATACCATGACGCGCTGCCGATCCGAACGCTCAACAGCAGGCAAGCCAAGACGCCGACGCAGATCGATCACCGGCAATACGGCACCTCGCAGATTGATGACACCTTCAACAAAGGGCGGCGCCTTAGGGACGTGAGTCAGTTTCTCGGGTAATCGCATTTGTGCTTGTGCGATTCGATTTATTTGCCGTGCGTGAATTCCGATACAAGCGGTCGATGCACAATTTTTCGAATTGGCAACTCGCTAGAACCAAGCCAGAGCGATACTGAAGCCGTTTGACGATGAGGCCAAGGCTAGTAGAAATTGGGCATCAACTCGGTGCGATAGCCCACTTAGCGGGTATATTTGTGATTCATTCGTTTCGGGCGAATTTCATATGCCGATGGCAACGACAGGCTAAGATTCGCCTCCGTATTTAAAAAATCAGCACCAATGGCCAACAACTCGATTATTGTCAGAGAAGATTCTGGGGTGCGCTATCTGCATTTCAGTACCGACTGGGTACAAGGCGCCATGCGCATCCAACGCCCCAATGCGCTGGAATTAGCCTACACGCGGGAAATGATGGCCGGACTGTTGCTACGCAAGGCGCCGTGGCCGAGAAATGCTCTGCTCATCGGCCTGGGAGCCGGGTCGCTGACCAAGTTCATTTACCACAAATTGCCCAACACCCAGATCACGGTCGTCGAAATCGACCCACAGGTCGAAATCATTGCCCGCCTGCATTTCAAATTGCCCGACGACCCGATGCGCTTACACATCATCATCGCTGACGGCGCAAAGTACATGCTGGAGAATGGCAAGACGTTTGACGTCATCCTCGTCGACGGCTTTGACAAGAGCGGGCGCGCTGGTGTGCTCGACACCCTGCCGTTCTATCAGGCCTGCCGTGCGCGGCTAACGAAGAACGGGCTGCTGGCCGTTAATCTGCTAGGCCACAGCCGAGGCTTCAAGGCCAGCACGGAATGTATAGCCAAGGCATTCGATGGACGCTCACTGGTTTTCCCCTCCTGCAATAGCGGCAATACCATCGTCTTTGCCACAGGTGGAGAGCCAGTTGATGCTTCGCTGGAAGAACTGATCGTACGCGCCAATCACTTCAACAAGGCCACCGGGTTAAACCTGTTGCCCACGATCCCACGGCTTCAAGCAAACGGAGCGCTTGTGGAGGATCGACTGATCTTCTGAGCATTTTTCGCGATGCTCCACAGGCATCCAGTACAGGCAGTCCAGAACCATCCAGCCATTCGGAAAATGATTATTGTCATGACCAGGGAGCCACCCTATACTGACACGCACAGAATTCCGGATTTCAACATTGAGGAGAGGAAAATGAACGTTCTGCGCAATGCCTCCTTGGCGGTCAAGCTTACCCTGTCGGTGTTGCTGGTACTGGCCATCACCCTGATTGGGAGCACGTTTTTTTTGGTTCAGT
>NZ_JAPUVO010000123.1 GCF_029255185.1 Propionivibrio sp. | reverse complement strand
CCGCTTCTACCCATTCAACGCTTTCCGCTCCCTGCTGGGCATTGCTGGCGACGTCACTGCGCCAACCTATGCCGAACTATATGCAAAAAAATTACGTCCCACTACAGGTAGTAGGCATGGGAGCTAACCGGATAAGCACGGTTGCATCAACAATCATGGCGCAGTTCGAATCCGAATCCCGCAGTCGAACCGAAATCCACATCGTTGCCAATTGCTGGCTTGGCTTGTTGACGGAACAGCGCCTTCATGGACTCCCACCAACCCGTTCGGAGCCCTGCATGGAGATCATTCATTTCAACCAACGAAACCTCGCCAAGCGCTGGGATGTCAGTGAGGCAACACTTGAACGCTGGCGAACCGAGGGGATCGGCCCCAAATATCTGAAACTCTGCGGTCGCGTGCTCTACCGTCTTGTCGATATCGAAGAGTATGAATCCGCATGCCTCATGTCGTCCACCAGCAAGGCCGTCGCCGTTTAGAGCGTTTTAGCGCAGGTCGTACCAAACCCCTCGACCACTGCCGTGCTGGTTCAGCGTGCCGCGCTCGACCAGAGTACGGAAGTGCTGCTTGAGCGTATTGCGGCTGGCGCTGGTTAGCTTGATCGCTTCACCAATCGTGACACGACCATGCTCACGGGTGAACTCGACAATCTGCAGTTGCAGTTCAGGCATGGCCGCCAGCACGATCTTCTCGCGCTCGACTTTCTTCTCCAGGCGCCGCATCTGCTCGGCCAGGGAACGCAGAAAGAACACCAGCCACGGCTGCCAGTTCGGCGATTCGGTGCGGATCGTGCCCTGCGTCTGACGCAGCGCCAGGTAGTAGGCTTCCTTGCTATGTTCGATCACACTTTCCAACGAACTGTACGGCACATAGGCATAGCCGGCCTGCAGAAGCAGCAGTGTGGTCAGTACTCTGGACAGCCGTCCGTTGCCATCCTGGAAGGGATGGATCTCCAAGAAAACGACAACGCACAGGGCAATGATCAGCAGCGGATGCAGTCGGGCCGTCTCCCGTTCCTGGTTAACCCAGGCCACCAACTCCGTCATCAGGCGCGGCGTATCGAAGGGTGACGCAGTCTGAAACACGATACCGATCTGCGCGCCGGTTTCGTCGAACGCAGCGACGCTGTTCGAGTTGGTTTTGTAATTGCCGCGATGCCAGGTGTCCTTCTCGCTGTGGCGCAGCAGGATCTGGTGTAACTGCTTGATGTGGTTCTCGGTGACCGGGATGTCCTGCCACGACGAGAACACCAAGTCCATCAGCTCGGCATAGCCAGCCACTTCCTGCTCGTCTCGGGTGGCGAAGGATTTGATTTCCAGGTTCGACAGGAGCTGCTCCACCTCCCGATCGGACAGCTTGCTGCCCTCGATGCGTGTGGAGGAACCGATGCTCTCGATGGTGGCCACGCGGCGCAGAGCCGACAGGCGGTCGGGTGCGAGCGTGCCCAAAGCGCGCCAGGCGCCCTTGAACTCGTCGATCTTGGCGATGAGGCTCAAGATCTCCGAGGTGATCTGGATGGTGTCGGTTTTCAGCATGAGCCAATACTACACCCATTTACACCCAATAAAGAAGAAAACCATTCTCACGCCCGATTACACCCATTCCATCGACTTATCCCGTAGTGTTGCGGAACATCGGGTGATTGACGTCTGACCCGATGGGTCGGAACGGGCGTGTAAGAACACGCCCACCTTTCTGAAATTGCCCGTCGACATTGCTGGTGAAGACGAAGCCACCGCACGGCATTTCGTCCGTCATGGCCTTCAGCAAGTGGAAGCCTTCGTGAGGCACTGTCGCGCGGTACAAATTCAGCCTGTGGCCATAGAACCCCCAAGCCAGCGTCGGATCTCTTTTGAAGGTGGTCGGCGAGGCGATACTCTCGAAGCGAATCTTTGCCCGACCGAGGGCGGGATAGGCTTGCCAGAAGCCGCTCACCCCCCGAAAGTCGGGGAGGCCAGAATCCACGCCCATGCCGGCGCCGGCAGCAATGATCAGGCTGTCGGCCTCATCGATCAGGTGCGCGGCTGCATTAAAACGCTTCGCCAATTCCTCTGCTGAAATCTCTGTCACTCGGACTCCTCTGCGTGTGTCTGGCGAGGTGGCCGCGACCTTGTCGGTCCAGGATCAGTTCCTCTCAGGTATGCAGAACAACCATCCTCACCGATGGCCAGCCATTCGCAGGGCAATGTCGGTCCGCCAAACATCGACTCGACGACACAAGCGTCCTTCCAGGTGCGATCCCCATCGCGCTCTTCCATCGGCTGAAAACCCAACTCCGTCCATTCGTCGATAAGCGATTCGATGTCATTAGGATTCATAGCGCCATCGCGGAGCAAATGATCGTCATACCAGACACGTCCGCCGATCAGGCGCTCATGGTCTTTGAGGCACTGCTCCCATCCTCCCGGGTACTTCTCGCGAATGACTGCGATCGGAACAATGAAATCGATGAATTCGAGGGCAACGGCCATCTCTCATACCTCCAGGGTGATCACACCAGGGGCCAACCCCTCTTCGTACATCAGGCGCTGAAACTCTGCCCCGTGCTCGGCTGGAACAGTCAACGTCAGCATGCCGGTAGCGACGGTTTCCCATCCTCCCCCCATGGCATGCAAGTGCTTGGCGAGCGGGTGATCGTTATTGAATTTCGATGCAAGAAATCGAAAATGGACGTAGCGACGAGGAACAACCACCGATGTGATCCTCAATGCTCCCTCGTCAGTCTGGTCGGCCGTGAACTCGTCACCCCAATACAATCTGAGCCCAGAGAATGGCCCCATCAGCCGTTCAGCCAGGCGATAACAGTCCCCGCCAAGCGGGACGATCCCAACGTCTTCCTCGTCCCAATCCTTGCCTCGCACAAGGTCCAGTTCGCCGCGCTCATCCCAGAAGGGGCCACCGGAGTCCCCATCGGCCGGATAAAGGAGGACGGCCTCGATGGCTTCCTCGACAAGGCCGTAGAAAGCACTCGGGTACTCCGGTTTTATCTTGGCGACATCCTGCATATCCACTCCCTGTGACGGCATTGCGCACATGCTCAACTAGCCTTCATCGTTGGCCGATCCATCGTAATGAACGAGGCCCGTTTTTCGGCCAACCAAAATCAACCGACTGCTCCGCAGCGCATATTCAGAACGGCCATCGCCCCACGGTGCCTGTATCCACCAGCAAGGTTCTGCCGGCTCGTTATAGATGTGGAATCGAGGCGGTTTTCTGCCGTGACAGATCAGCGCGACATCGGCCTGCGCCATTTTTTTGGCTGCGATCTCCAGTGCATCCCGCCGAGTAACTGGCGGGAACAGGTAGATGCGCAACTTATCAATCACGTCCTTGATCATCGCCGCCTCAATCGCCTTTCCAGATTCTTGTTGTTACTTGGCCAGCGCAAGCCACGCGTGCCCCAGCACCTGGTCACGGGTCTGAACATAGCCTTCTTCCGGATCTTCATCGCGCCCCATGTCCCAGTGCTGCGGATCGAACTCTGTGGTGAAGAAACGGCGAAGCTCGGACTTCAGCGCTGACGCCAAGGTAGCCCGATCGACAACACCTTCCAGCAAGATTTCGTTTTCGTAATTGCGCGTGACGCGCAACAGGACGCGTGATGGATTCTCGGTGCGTAGTACGGTCAACACGGCTATCCGGCCTTCTTCGTCGATCTCCATTTGGATCGGCAGATCGCCTTCGTCAATCTCCCGCCCCCAGGCGACCAACTCGGGAAATGGATCGAAGACATCGGATAAGCAAATTGAGACCGAGGTGGCATCGAGCGTCAGGTGCAACTTTGCCCAACCGTATTCCTCCATCTCCAAGCGCACGCCAAGATTCGCGTTGGGCAGACTGGGGCGGATCACAAACCACTTCGACGGCTCTTGGGCAGGCCTGATCAGGCCTCGTCGCGCCCAACGATCTGTGCTGTAGGAATGCAAAACCCCTGTGTCGCCGCAGACATAGAACGGGGTCAAGGCCGACCACCCACCGAAACGATCCGATCCGCGTAGTCCGTGGTACCACTCCATCAATTCGCCAAAGCTGCGCCAACGGAAGTTGCTCGTTTCGGTCACATGGACCACCCCAGTCGGATTGTCCAGAACTGAGATAACGTAATCGAATGACTCGTGCAGTCGCTTGAACAACCCGGGACCAGGCTTGAGCGCGAAAAATCCATCCATGCCCTCCCGATCCTCAATCATCAACTCGCCGCCGAAGGCATCATCAAGCTTGGCCTGTACGGCACGTCGCCGATCAGACATCGTGATGTTCTTCGTGCCATCAATCAGTGCGGGGATTTCCAGCAATGTGGTGCGCACCTTTTCATCTCGGCACAGGTTTATTGGAAGCACCAGCCCAACGCGAGGCGCGACGCCAGGACGGTCTCCACCCGTCTGCTTGCCAATGGCAAAGAGCCCAGCCGCCTCATTCGTCGTCCGCTCGCGCAGTTCACGATCAGATGCCCCGTACTGCGCGATGTAAATGAAGGGCAGTATTTCATCCAGTCGACCGAGCAACTGGCCAACGTTGCGGGCGATCCCACGATCCGGTGGCTGCCCCTCTGGTTTGTTGTTTTTGCTCCAGGCTAATTTCATTGCTTTTCTCCCTCAAACTGGTTGATGTCCGCGATACTCAACCAGCCATCCTTGCGATACAGTTTGATGATAGGGCTCTCTCCCATGGCTGTTTGGAGCTCCGTGGCAATGCTGACCTCCTCTTGCTCATGGCGTTCCCACCAAGCCTCATCGCCAGTCGCCGGAGGATTCTCCATTTCATCAAAATCGTGCTGCCAGGCAGCGATACGCCTCACCAGCGGAAACGGAAGATCAAGAAGGTCATAGGCCAGCATCTGCCCCTTGTCGTTCCACAGGCCACTGCTACAGAACTCGCACGAGAGTCGAATCTCTTTCAGCTGACGGGTACCCCGGCCAACACCCGCCATTGATTGATCAAAAAACCTGGGATGACGTACACGCTATTCTCGCCACCAATGGCCGAGCGCGGGCCAACAATACGCGTGCTCAAACTCCTTTTTTGTTGAAAGGACTGGTTTTCGGCATTGACGGACGGGCTCTCGCTCCCTGGCACACCACGAAAAGAAAGACGGGGCGGGTCTATCGGTACTACGTGTCGCAACGTGACTTGAAGGAGCATGCCGGTGCGTCAGGACTTCCCCGCCTGCCCGCCGCCGAACTGGAATCGGCGGTTCTCGAGCAACTTCGTGGTTTGCTACGCTCTCCGGAATTGATCGCCGACGTCGTGCCAAAAGCCACGGCCCTCGACCCATCGCTAGACGAGGCCAAGGTTACGGTTGGGCTGACCCGGCTCGATGCAATTTGGGATGAATTGTTTCCGGTCGAGCAGCACCGTTTGGTCAGTCTTCTGGTCGAGAAAGTGGTGGTTTCGCCCAATGAATTGGAACTCCGGCTGCGCACGAACGGAATCGAACGTGTACTTCTTGAACTCAACACCCAGCGTAGTGAAGACAAGGTGGCGGCATGAGCGACCTCAAAATTCAGCGGGTTGGTGACGCAGAAATCCAATTGGCGAGCGACGGCCGCATCGCCGTTGCTGTGCCGATCAATTTCAAGCGTCGCAGTGGTCGAAAACTTGTCACGCTGCCGGATGGGGAAGTTCTGAAGCCTCGACCATGGGATTCGGAGCCCACCCCACTCCAGCGAGCTCTGGCGCGAGCACACCGATGGCAACGCATGCTCGACTCGGGCGAAGTGCGTACTCAACAGGAACTTGCCGATCTCGAAGGGGTAAGTAATCCTTATGTTTCCAGGATGCTGAGGCTCACGACACTGGCCCCTGATCTAGTAGCGGCAATCCTCGACGACGACCTTCCAGACCAGATCAGGCTTTTTGATTTCTCGGCAATGGACCCGGTAATTTGGGATGAGCAACGGGCTCTTGTCGCATCCTTGATTGCCGAGCACGAATCGATAGGCTGATTGGGAAATGCTCGGCAGCAAGGACTTTGTCGGTCTTTGACAGAGCGGCATAAGGCATGAATTTTATCGGTGGGGCCACGCGATGACCAGCGATGATCGTCGCAGAGGCATGCTAGAGGTTCCGTTGCCCACCAAAACCACGAAAAAACCGATTGAAAAGTAAGTGGCTAACCGATTGATTAAAAACAGTCTAAATCTGCCGACTCATTTACTTCGCCACATTTCACTGGCAAACGAATACGGAGAAAAAAGTGGCTCTGGAGAGAGAATAGGCCTGTACTGGGGCTAGTCGTTGGAACAGCGAAGTAAACATGAACCCGCAGTAACCCGCGCAGACACGCAGGTGTAGGCGTAAAAAACCGCCTGGATAGGCGGTTTTCTTATAATCCTGGCGGAGAGGGCGGGATTCGAACCCGCGGTGGGATGTTATCCCACACACGCTTTCCAGGCGTGCGACTTAAACCACTCATCCACCTCTCCAGAAGAGGGCGCATTCTAGCAGAAGCATGGTCGATCAACAAATACTGAACCAGCCTTCCCAGGGTAAATTTGTTCTACCGCTAACCCATTGATTTACCGTCATAGATGGTCGCTCCCATTCCGGGCTCTGCACTTCCTACGGTCGCTTGCGCCGAAATGATGGATGGTTAGAACAAATTTACCCTGGCGCCGGACTTCGTCCGCACTTGACGCAATGAGGCCTGGAGATGTCGAAACGAGACAGAAAAAAACATCACGCGCACTTGCGTAATCGGGGAAGCCCTTGTAGTAATCGCCCTAACAGCCGCAAGACGTTTGGAAGAAACACCAGCATGCCATTGGCATGGTGATTTTATGGTTCACAGTAAAAACAATAACTTAACGTGCGTTTCTTGAGAGAGCCTGAACGAGGCGCGTATTTCCACCCAGGAATGAATTCGCCAGTGATGATGGACACCACGCCACCGAGCATCAGAAATATGTCAAAGTACCCACAAATTCTGCTGACGGGCTTATTCGTGAAATCAGCGGCGCCCTCGCGCCATGGTCCCTTAGTTCGCTGCCGGACGATCAGACCACCTGCGCAAACCGGTAGTTGTCGGCAGCCAGCACCTGGCCGACCCAGCCGCCGCCAAGCCATTCTGTTGTGTGCTCCGGCCCGGCCGCGCCAAGCGCGACGAAGAGGGGCAGGAAGTGTTCCGGAGTCGGGTGGGCGAAGTTTGCATGCGGCGCATCCTGCGGCCAGTCGAACAGGGCTTCGCTGTCGCCGGCCAGCAGGCGGCTGTGCACCCAGTCGCGGAAAGCAATGGTCTCCGCGGCGCGTGGCTTGCCGCGCATGTATTCGCCCAGATTGTGTGTCAGGTGGCCGGAGGCGATGAGCAGGATGTTGTCATCGGCGAGCGGGGCCAGCGCGGCGCCGAGAGCGAAGTGGTGGCGGGCGCAGCGTTCAGGCTGGACGGAGAGTTGCAGCACCGGAATGTCGGCCGCCGGAAAAAGGGTGCGCAGCGGCACCCAGGCGCCGTGGTCCAGGCCGCGGCCGGCGTCGATGCCGGTAGCGATGCCGGCGGCGGTCAGTTGCTGCTTGATGCGCTGCGCCAGTGCCGGCGCTCCGGGCGCTGGGTAACGAAGCTGGTAGAGTTCCTCGGGAAATCCGCCGAAGTCGTGAATCGTTTCGGGCTGCGCACTGCCGCTGAGAATGGGCAGGCGCGTCGTCCAGTGCGCGGAGACGACGAGAATTGCGGCCGGCGTTTTTAGCCTCGAGGCCAGAATGGACCAGATCTGGGTCAGTTCGTCACCACCGAGCGCCGTCATTGGCGAGCCGTGCGAGAGGAATAAAACGGGTTGGGTCATGGTGTCCTGCCTGTCGGTTGGGGGTGGCATTGCTTGCCACCCCCTGTGTCTTATCAGTTTGTTGCAGCTTCTGCGGCCAGTGCATCGCGCACGCTGGCGCGCTGGCCAACACGCTGCTGGAAGGCGACGAGGGCCGGCCACTGTTTGATGTCGATGCCGACCCACTGGCCCCAGCCGAGGACGGTGAATAGATAGCCATCGGCGACGCTAAAGCGCTCGCCCATCAGGTAGTCGTGCGTCGCCAGACGGCTGGCCAGATAGTCCAGGCGATTAGCCAGATTCCGGTTGACGATGGTCTTGTATTCGGCCGGGGTGGCCGGGTTGAAGAGCGGGCTAAATCCTTTGTGCATTTCCGAATTGATGAATCCCAGCCATTCCTGCAACTGATAGCGTTCCAGCGTCCCGGATTGGGGGGCGAGGCCGGACTCGGGCTTGAGGTCGGCGATGTATTGGACGATGGCCGGGCCTTCCGTCAGGCGCACGCCGTTGTCGAGTTCAAGGACCGGGACGTAGCCTTTCGGATTGATCGCCGAGAAATCGCTGCCATCGGCAACGACGACATGTTTCTTGATATCGACGCGAACGAGTTCGACGTCAATGCCAGCTTCGCGCAGGGCGATATGCGGTGAGAATGAGCAGGTTCCCGGGGAAAAATAAAGTTTCATAGTGCGGCTCCTTGAAGTGGTTTGGTCAGACGCAGGCCGATCCCGCGTTGAAGTTCACTTTAGTCGTCCCGAATAAAAGAATAAACATGGCTATAATCGAAACTGTATTGCGAAATTCGGGATAATATTTTGGACAGATTCGAGGCCATGCGTGTTTTCTGCTCGGTGATTGAGGCCGGTGGTTTTGCCGCCGCCGCCGATCAGATGGGCTTGTCTACGTCCGCCGTATCGCGCCACGTGGCGCAGTTGGAGGCGCATTTAAACGTTTGCTTGCTTAACCGGACGACGCGGCGAATGAGTCCGACTGCCGAGGGGTTTGCCTATTTCGAGCGCTGTACTCAGTTGCTCGCCGATCTTGAAGAAGCCGAAGCCAGCGTCGCTGGTGAAGCGCGGCGACCGCGTGGTCGTTTGCGGCTGACGGCGTCGATCGCGCTCGCGGTGCTGCGTCTGGCGCCGGCCTTTGCCGCGTTTTCCCAGGCCCATCCGGAGATCACACTTGATATCGTGCTCTCCGACAAGGTCGCCGATTTCACCGAAGAGGGGCTCGATCTGGCGATTCGGGTCGGGCGCGTGGGCAGTGAGAATGTCGTCGCCCGGCAGATCGGCGAAACCGCGCTGCTGGCTGCTGCGGCACCGGCTTACCTGGCGCGGGCCGGGACACCGCTAGTCCCGGACGATCTGACCCGGCACGCCTGCTTTGCCTATGCTTTTTCAGCGACCGGCAACCATTGGGAGTTCGAGGATAGCCGCGGCGAAGCGCTCAGCGTGCGCATCGGCGGCGCCATCAAGGCCAACAACGGCATGCTGCTTGCGCAAATGGCGGTGGCTGGCAGCGGCATCGTCTACGGCCCATGTTTCATCCTCCTGCCACTGATCGAGCGTGGTCTGCTGGTGCACTTGCTGCCGGACTGGGGAGCCAAACGCTTGCCGATCCATGTCGTCTATCCGACACGCCGGCACCTGTCGGCCAAGGTCCAGGCGATGACCGGCTTTCTCGCGCAATGGTTTGCCAACCAGTGAAATCAGTCGCTCAGAAGCTGTTCGCCCTCACCTGGTCGAGGGTCTGAGCATTTTCAGCGCAAATCTGCTGAAATGCCGGGCTGATACGCGGATCGGCAAGGCACAGCCGCCAATAGTAGCGGGCCGCCTCTGCCGCCTGCCGCCACGCCGGAGTTTCAGCCGGCAAGGGTAATTCAGGTGCATAGGCTCGGGTCGGCAGTTCTCCCCCGCGTAGGGGCGCATACAGCATGGGCAGCATGTCGTAGGTTGGCGCCAGTGTAAGCCCAGGCCGAAAGGCGAGGTTGCCTTCATGCATATCGGTGTTTCCAATCAGCCGGCCAAACCACCAGATGCGCTCAATCGCCGCCACACTCTCGGCTGACAACCATCCCTTCTTGTGCAGCAACTGTGCTGTACGCGGCCAGGGCTGTGCTGCGGTGCCGAGCAGGGACGCGTTGATGCTGCTCAGCGTGCACACTGGTGAGCGGCCGAAGTTGTCATGACGATCAAAGCGAAGCACTTCAAGAAATGTCCGCCCGGCATAGTGCCGGATGGCGCTCTGCGCTGCTTGAATGCCGAGTTGTTGGTTAACAGTCTCCAGCGCCAGGTGTTCGCACACCAGCAGATCGGCCCAGCGCTGAACGGCCAAGGATCCGTCGGCGCCTGAAAATTTGACGATGACCTCGACCAGGCGTTCGCCCATATAGCGGCGAGCCGTGAACTTGGGAAACTCGCCGCCAGCGGAAGAACCGCCCGCTCCCTGAGCTAGCGCAGCCGCTGCCAGGTCTGGATAGGCAAGCTCCAACTGTCCTGCGAGCAAGGCGCTCCCTCTTGCAAGAAGCTTGCTGTCGAGGAAACGACGGTAGGCTCGTTCCCCCAGAATGAGATTGCCCGGCAGATCGCTGCCCATGGTGCTCAGGACATGGGCAATATCGGATTCTGACCATGCCTCCGGGTTGTCTGAAACCGCGAGGTCAGGCCCGTGCTGGTGGGCGAAATTGCGACCAAGGAAGCCTTGCGGGCGCATGTCCATGAGTGGATAAGGCAAACCGTCGAACCAGCCGTCACGGGAGTTATCATCGAGAGGCCATAAAAAAGGTTCGCGTAGCGCCAGCGCGGAGCCCGCGGGATAGAGAAGATCGAGCTGCCCAACTTCGTGGCCCTGTCCTGTTTCATCGATGCGATACAAAGGAAGTGCTGCCAGGCTGCCGCGCAGCTCTCGCCGCAAGGCATAACGGCTGCGACGCGAACTGCCCCGGCTCACAACGCGCTCCTCCAGAACCTGAACTCCACGGGCCAGTGTTGACCGATTGATACCGCCCAGCAGGCGACAAAGCTCAGCGCTGCCGGTGCGAGGATGCTCGCGCAGGGCGCGCAGCAGAGTTTCGGGAAGAACTTTGGTCATAGGAAATAACGCAACGAATAATGCAACGAATATTGTGTAAATTAATATTATTTGTCAATTAGTTATAATTTATTCTTATTAATTTATGCAACGAAAAATGAACAATCAGTGCGGCCATACGGAACTTGGCTAACTATAACCACCAATTTGGCTATTCACCTTGGCCAGATCGATTCCCGAGTAGCGCCGGCCATTGACTTCGATATTGCACCAAGTGATACAATAAGTCATGAGAGTTTTCAAGACACGGGTATTTGATCGTTGGGCTGGCAAAGCTGGAGTAACCGACACGGCTTTATTGAAGGCCGTCGCTGATATTGAGCGGGGGTTGATTGATGCCGATCTGGGTAGCAACCTGTTCAAGCAACGGGTGGCGCTACCTGGGCAAGGCAAAAGCGGTAGTACGCGCACTCTTCTGGCCACGCGCTTCGCTGGCACGTTATATTTTCTTTTCGGGTTTGAGAAGCGTGACCGGGACAACATTACCCGGCGTGAGTTGGGGATTTATCAGAGCCTCGCGAGCACCCTGGTCGTGCTCAATAACGCTCAGATTGAAACCGCGTTGAACGCCAACGAATTGATGGAGGTGCACCATGAGCCGAATAATTAACGAAGCCCTGGAAACGATGCGTGGTTTGCATGGCATCGGCGCAGTGGACAAGCAAACATTGCGTGACTTTGAAACACAATGCCTGCCCCCCCCGGCCTACACGGCGGAAATGATCCGGCGCTTGCGGGAGAGCCTACACATCAGTCAGGCCGTCTTTGCGGCCTACCTCAACGCCAGTATTTCTACCGTTCAGAAGTGGGAAAACGGCGATAAAAAGCCCAGTGGTGCGGCGGCACGATTGCTTTCAGTGATTGAGCGTAAGGGGCTGGAAGTGCTGGTCTGAACAAACGGCCTGCGGTCGCGAGAGACGCAGCAACAGGTCAAAGCCAGGCGTAGTTTTTTGTCATTTTGCGGCGGTCGTCAGTTGACGGCCAGAAGCGGACCGTCACGGGAATTCCCATAAGCGGTCGTTTGCCTCCTGCCTTGTTGACCGATGTGCCTTAGGAACAAACATTCGCTGGTGAGTTGGGTCATTTTGACGAGAAGCCAAGAAAGGTAGTTAATCTCGTAACGTCATTTCACTCGGCGGCGGATTCTCTGCATACGGATGAATCGGTGAGTTGTTCCGAGCATGCGTTCCGAACGCACCCGCGCAGCCAACGATGCGCTTGATCGGAATCCATCCGAGGGTGCCAGTGCAATGAAATTGTAAATTTCGGCGTGGAGGCTGGAAGCGGAAAACTATGCATTCCAGCGCGAAGGTTTCCAGTATGTCGTTCAGGAACGCTGGCAACCAGATCGGTAGCCCTAGCCAGAGCGACCGCGGTCGAAAAGCCACCGACGAGGACAACGGCGATCTTTCGTTCCAACCCGAATGGCTTGAGAGCCTCGTCAATTGGGTCCTTGTCTGGTCCCTGGCGCGAGACGCAGATGTGCCGGCCAGCCGCATAACGGGCAGGCGTGATTTCACCTTGGCACAGCGAATGCCCGATTCGCACAACGCCGACGAGACGATCTCTGAATAGTGCTTGCACACGCAGTTCCGGGGCCGTCTTTTCCTCCACAACACCTGTTTCCAAATCGACAATTCCGTCGCGAAGTGGCGTGCTGTCTTTGTCTGGCTTCTGTACAAAGCACAGCCGTACGCCGGGGGCTTCCTCGGAAACACGAGCAATAAGGACTGGCCCGAAGTTCTCCACAAAGCCTTCGCTGGTCCGCAGTGTAAAAGTTCGGACCAGCTGTTTGAGGTTGAGCTTTTCTGCGGGGCGTAGAACCACTCCAGCATCCTGCACAAGCTGACTGACACGTTCGCGCAGTTCGAGCGCCCTTGGCGTCGGGACGAGACCGCGTCCCGCTCTGACAAGCAGCGGATCACCCGTTGTCTCACGCAACCGCGCCAATGCCCGGCTCATCGCCGACGGGCTAAGACCTAACCGTCGGGCGGCGCGCGCAACACTGCCTTCCGCGAGCAGCACATCAAAAGTGACCAGCAGGTTGAGATCTGGGGTCGACATGCGTCAACCATAGCACAGCCTGATTGTTATGTGGCGTTAAACGCACGAATAAAGTGCAAACAATGCGTCTTCCGCTATGTCAGACATGGGAATAGAGTCAGTTTCTGACCGCTCCATTTCGGGAATCGTTGAGAAAAGGAGTTCATGATGAAGCCGATCATTGCGGAACAAGATAAGGTAATAGCCGGAAGTGCGGAACGGGCACCTTCGATTCGCTGGGTGCTCACCAGCCTTTCGTTATCAATGTTGTTGTCCTCTCTTGGCACAAGCATCGCCAATGTGGCCTTGCCAACGCTCGCACAAGCGTTCGCCGCCTCTTTCCAGGGAGTCCAGTGGATCGTCCTCGCCTATCTTCTCGCCATCACCACCCTGATCGTCAGCGTCGGACGGCTCGGTGACATCACCGGTCGCCGGAGACTGCTACTTGCCGGAATCTTCCTGTTTACCGTGGCCTCGATCCTGTGTGGCGTCGCTCCCACGCTCTGGCTGCTGATAGCGGCCCGGGCGATGCAGGGCCTCGGCGCGGCCATCATGATGGCGCTCACCATTGCGTTTGTCGGCGAGACGGTCCCAAAGGCAAGGATCGGTAGCGCCATGGGGCTGCTCGGAACGATGTCTGCGATTGGCACCGCGCTCGGCCCGTCGCTTGGTGGCGTTCTGATCGCCGGACTCGGTTGGCGGGCAATCTTTTTCGTCAAGGTACCGCTGGGTATCCTGGCTTTTCTTCTCGCGCGTCGCTACCTGCCTGTTGATCGCCAAGGGCCAAAGACAGACCGGGTCGGCTTCGATCATGTGGGCACGCTGCTTCTTGCCCTGGCGCTTGTGGCTTATGCGCTTGCCATGACAATCGGGCGCGGCAGTTTCGGCCTTCTCAACATGGCACTGCTGTTGGCCGCTGCATTCGGAGTCGGCCTCTTCGTGCGTGTCGAGGCGAGAGTGGCATCACCTTTGATTCAATTGAAGATGTTCGGCAACCCAATGCTGAGTGCGAATCTCGCCATGAGCGCGCTCGTCTCGACGGTGATTATGGCGACGCTGGTCGTCGGCCCGTTCTATCTCTCTCGTGCGCTCGGTCTCGATGCGCCCCTTGTCGGACTCGTCATGTCGGTCGGTCCGCTTGCCGCCGCATTGAGCGGCGTTCCTTCTGGCCGCAGTGTGGATAGCTTTGGCTCTGATCGCATGACCATCGTCGGGCTCATCGGTGTAGCGACAGGCTCCTTCATTTTATCCATGATGCCGGCGAGGTTCGGCATATCCGGCTACATCGCCCCTCTCGTCATTATCACAGCCAGCTATGCGCTGTTCCAGACCGCTAACAACACCACCGTCATGGCCGGTATCCAGCAAGACCAGCGCGGGGTCATCTCTGGCTTGCTCAGTCTATCGCGCAATCTTGGACTCATCACCGGGGCATCCGTTATGGGTGCCGTGTTTGCGTTCGCATCAGCGACGACCGACATCGCAACGGCACGTCCCGAGGCTGTTGCCGCAGGTATGCGGATCACATTCGCCGTCGCGGCCATTCTGGTCGTCGTCGCGCTCGCCATCGGGGTTGGAAGCCGTGTTCTCGCAAAACGCCAATCGTTCGCTGGAGACACGCCATGATGCTAGCCCGGCACCGCAGTTCCAACGCAAGCAAGAAGCTTTTGATGAGAAGCCAATGCATGTCGGCCCGTACTCGGGCGAATGGCGACCCTCAAAAGGAATGAGTTGTGACAAATCACGTATGGCCCCACTGTTCCTGGTCAGAGATACCTGGCCTATCGCTCTCGGATACACTGATGTCTGAGTGTCCGCTTATTACTACCCTGACCGGCTGAAATGGGTCGAAACCGGAAGTCCATAATTCGACTGAATGGCAAGCGTGGCGAGCTTTTCTGACTGGGAACTAAACTTTAAACATGACAATAGTCTAACCCGGTTTTCCGTTCCACTGGGCCTTGCGGGATAATTCGTTCATCGGCGTCGCCGAATTCATTTAGGAAACGTATGGAAGACACCACCGAACTTCAGCGCATTACTCGATTGATCGTCGACGCGATGCACATCTCGACGGATCGTGTGACTGCCGCTGGCGCGGCGAACGTTGCGGCGCTCAAACTGGAGAATTTCGCGCAGGGGATTCACTTTGCGCGCTGTATTGCCGCATTTACCACAGATGACACACTGGCCAACGACCTGGCCGAGATTGTTGGCGAGTCGCCAAAATTCCTGCTTAGCAAGGTGTTGCTGGCGAACTTCGCCCCCGAGCAGTGCACCGGTGAGCATGCCGATCTCGAAAAGCGGATCTGGACCAGTATTTATGCCGGGCGGCGCGAGCGTTCGCGGGTCCAGAAAACACTGGGGCGGCGCAGTCTGATTTAGTCATACGCCATGCTGACGCCGATTTCCGGGACGGCCTCTGATGAACGCCCGGTGGCTACTGTTTGCATGCAAGCCCTGGACCCGGCTTTCGCCGTGGCGGCAGCGGTTTGGGCAAAGCGTTTGCAATTGACATTTGATAGCGACGCACAGTTTGCCCTACAGTTGGGGCAAGAGGGCTTGCAGTTTGCCGAACTGGGGCCAAACGCGGCGGGGCCGATCCGGGCGGACTTCATCGCCGGTGCGGTCGCCCACCGGCGGCTGTTTGGCGGCGGTAACGGACAGATGATCGCCAAAGCAGTCGGCATCCAACCGGGAGTTCGTCCAGTCGTGGTGGACGCCACGGCTGGATTGGGGCGCGACGCCTTCGTGCTGGCCAGACTGGGGTGCGCACTAACCCTGATTGAACGTCAGCCCCTGGTTGCTGCTCTGCTTGAAGATGGTTTGTTGCGGGCACTGGGCGATCGCGAGGTGGGGCCGATTGTGGCGCAGATGCGGCTGATCTGCGGCAATGCCATCGATCTGCTGGGCGCATGGAAGGGTGAACCGCCGCAGGTAATCTACCTTGATCCGATGTTTCCACAGCGCGACAAGAGCGCATTGGTTAAAAAAGAAATGCGCCTGTTTCGCCCTCTGACCGGCGCTGACGACGACGCGCCGGAGTTGCTCGATACGGCCTTGGCGCTAGCCACGCACCGGGTAGTCGTCAAGCGCCCGCGCAAGGCGCCGGCCATTGCCGGCGGGAAGCCCAGCTATGCGCTCGAGGGCAATTCAAGCCGCTTTGATATTTACCCGAAGAAATCGCTGAAGGCAAGGCTCGAGGCGGGTGACTAGGCGGCCGCGTGCGGTGTTTTTTCGTCCTCGCGCAGCGCCAGGCAAAGGTCAACTGTTCCCCGTTCGACGCCGGTTTTCAACTGGAAACCAAAGTTCTGGGCCAGACGCTGCATGCGCAGGTTTCCGGACAGCGTTTCGCCGCGCAACTCACCGATGCCGCGGCTGCGGGCGTAGTTGATGATGCTTTGCAGCAACAGCCGCCCGAGTCCCTGGCCCTTGAGTTCGGATCTGACGACGATGGCAAAGTCGGCGAAGAGGGTGTCGGGATCGGCTACGACACGAACCTCGCCGAGCGAACGTTCGTTGCCGTCGCTGTCGCGTTCGGTTGCCACTAGCGCCATCTCACGATCGTAGTCAATCTGGGTAAAACGGGCGAGCTGGGAACGTGGCAGATTCCTCATCGTGTCGAAGAAGCGCATGCGCGCGTCCTCGGGTGCCAGCGAATTGAGCAGTTCGCTCAGGGCCGTCTCGTCTTCCGGCCGAATGGGTCGGATCAACAGCGTGCGGCCGTTCCAGTCAAGCGAGTGCTCAAGTTCTTTCGGATAGGGGCAAATCGCAAAGCGACGATGGCCGAGTTTTTGCCCTCGCTTGGCGATGTGGATGCGCAGGTCCAGCGCCAGCACACCCGAGATCTCGACATGCAGTGGATCGAGTTCGACGCCGGTCACCTCGTCGATGTCCGTCAGCAGTTGTGATAGGCGAACCAGCACCTTGCTGGCGGCGGACTCAAGCGCTTCTCGCCGGTCGTCGGGAGCCAGCTCGGCAAAACGGCTGCGCGCCACCAGGTCGTGAGCTAGCGCCAGGTTGAGCGGTGGCAGGGCGACTGCCAGGCGGCACTCGTTGGACCTTGCGGCAACTGATGGGCCGAGAAAAATCACCGAGCCGAACAGCGGGTCTTCGCTGACACCAAGACGCAGCGCGGGGACGCCGCTGCGCGGGATGCTGGGGCGCAGCCGGTAGCCGCTTGCGCGCAGGCCTGGGTGCCCGGCACGCGCACTGCGGCGCAGGCCGCGTGCTGCCATGTGAATGTCTGCCGACGAGCGCAATCCGGTAGCGGCCTGCTCAAACTCGGGCGCATTGGCCAGGGTCAGAAAAAGATCGACCGGATAGCCGATTGTCTCGGCGGTCTGTATCGCCGCATCGATACTGCCGGCCAGATGATGCTCGGCGGCGTCAATGCCGTAGGCCCGCAACAGGCGGCGTGCCGAGTGTGCCGACAGGAGATCGGCCCCGGCAGTGATCGCCTCACTGACAACACTGCGGGCCATTGCACTATCCGGCGAGAAATCCTCGGCCACAGACGGTGGCATCTGCATCAGTAGCTGGCGATTGCGCAGGTAATTCACGATACCCAGAAAAACCGCGATGCCATTGGCCGGCGAGTCATGGTTCAACACCCCATGTGCTGCGGCTATATGCTGCGCCTCAAGCATCGCACTGCCGCCGACCCAGCAGGTGAATACGTTGCGCGCGCTGGCCTCTATCACCGGACATAGTGCCGTGGCCACGGCGGTGCTTGATGCAAACGGTGATGGTGAGCAGACCGTCATCACTGCGTCAGTGCCGCCATCCGTGAGCACCGCCGTCAGCGCTGCCGCCCACTTTTCGGGTGTGATGTTGGCCGGCAGCGCAAGCGGATTGCCAAGCTTCGCGCTGGTTTGCAGCAGTTCGCCAAGCTGTTTGACGGTGTTTTTGGCGAGAGCCGCCAACTGGCCACCGGAGCGCAGCAGGGCGTCGCCGGCAAGGCGCCCGAGGCCGTGACCGTTGGCCAAAATACAGAGGCGTTCGCCGCGCATCGGGCGCACTCTGGCCAGTGCCTCGGCGGCTTCGAACAGATCGCCCAGAGTATCGATGATGACCCAGCCAGCGCGGCGCAGCGCCGCTTCATAGAGATCGTCGGTGGTAAACGGTGCGCTGGATGCGCGTCCGGTCAGTCCGCCGCGGATGGCGACGACCGGCTTGTTGCGCGCGGCAGCGCGTGCTGCCGACATGAACTTGCGTCCGGACAGGACCGAGTCAAACTGCACCAGGATCGATCCGGTGTCCGGGTCAGCCGCCAGCCAGTCGAGTACGTCAGCCAGATCGATGTCGATACTGGCTCCCAGATGGACTGCCGACGAGAAGCCGATTCCCTTGCTGTAGGCACGGTCAAGCACCGCCGAGGTGACCGAAGCCGACTGGGTAACGAGGGCGATTTTTCCTGGTGTGGCGGTGACGGGAGCGACGCTGGCATTAAGTCCCTGTGCCGTAACGATCAGACCACCGCTGCCTGGTCCAAGGACCCGGATCAGGTCCGGCCGCGCCGCATCAAGAATGGCCTTGAACGCTGCCAGAGACTGGCTGGCACTCATTTTGTCGCGCACCGATGGTCCGACAATTACCGCCCGCGTGCCCAGGACGCCAAGCTGAGTAATGATCTGCGGGACCTTGTCCAGCGCTGCGCAAATGATCGCCAGGTCGGGCACCGCCTCGAGCGTGTCGATACGCATCCGATCGCCGATCGCGAACGGTGAACGCAATTGCGCACTGGCCGTCATGACCGGCCCGCAAAATCCGCCGGCTGCGAGATTGCGTAGCACCACGTCGGCGTAGCGGCTTGCTTCCCTGGGTTCGGCAATCACGGCGACCGACTTTGGGCGAAAGAGGAATTCGAGATTCCGGGTCGTCATCGGGTCTGTTACTTGCTGGAGATTGCCGTCAGAAAATGCAAAGATGCAGGATGCCGCGGACGAGAATACCGACCAGCGCACCCTTGAGCGCCGGCACGGCAAACGCTGCGAAACGTTTGCCAGCGGAAACCAGGACAGCCATTCCGACCGGGTCCAGGGTGTTGATCATGAACCCGGCGATCTTGTTAAGATCGCCGGCGCTCATCGTGTGATCCTGGAGCATCGGGATTGTTGCCCCCATCATTGCCGTACCGCCAGCGATGTATTTGGTAATGATGGACAGCACCGCAGACGCTGAAATGCCGACCAGCAACAGCACTGGGCCGAACAGACCTTCCATGAAACGGATGGCGCCGATGGCCTTGAGCACGTTAACCAACAGCACGGCAAGAACCAATAGTGGCAGCGCCTTGAGCACAAGCTGAAAGCCATCCTCGCCGCCGGTGAGGATCATTTGAACGAGGCTCTGTTTTTTTTCGATTTTCTTTATTTCATTGGCATTGGTTTTCTCGAGACTGTCAGGCAGATGCCGCGCAAAAACCCGGTAGGTCAAAAAGGCGGCGACGAGGCCGCCAAGCAGCGAAGTCCCCATCGTTACCGGCAGGTTGAGGCCAAAAGCCGAGAGGGGCAGGGTGGCATTGGCTTGCGACATGCAGAGGATGGCCGCGAAACTGGCGGCAATCTTGCGGTCAGAAATGCCGCCGTCCTGGTCCATGATGCGGAAGGTCGACGCCGGGGCGGCGAAGCTGACGAACAGAATCTGCACGATGGCGAAAACGCCCAGACCAGGGATGCCGAAGAGCAGCAGTATGGGGGCGGCGACGATAGCGACACGGCGTAGCACGCCGATCTGGTCGAGTACCCGCATGATGGCCATCATGAAGACCATGATCGGCATCAGAATGAAAAACGCCAGCTCGAAACCCTTTTGTCCCGAGGCAAAGAGAATTTTGAGAAATTCCTGCATGGCGGGTTCCCCTGAGCAAGCCAATCGTTATTGTTGGCGGCCACAACGGCCCTAGATCAGCAGTATCCAGCCAGTCGACGGCCGGGTCAATGTCATTATTTGTTGACTGGGTATGGTGTGCCAGGGCTAGAACGGTGCAGGGCAGTTGAAACTCAATGACTCTGCGTTTTCCGGGTGGGCGAAGGCCAGGTATTCAGCGTGCAGCAGCAGCCGATCTGCCTTCGCTTTGCTGGCGGCGTCAGCGTAGAGCGAGTCGCCAAGAATCGGATGGCCAATCGCCTGCATGTGGATACGGAGCTGGTGGGTGCGTCCGGTTTCCGGCGTGAGTTCGAGGCGTGAGCAGTGTTCTGCGGAATTGTAGCTGTGCACTCGATAATGCGTGAGCGACGGTTTTCCGCTTTCGAAGTCGACCTTGTGGCGAGGGCGGTTCGGCCAGTCCACGATGAGCGGCAGGCAGACTTCGCCGGACGTCTGGGCGAGTTTTCCATCGACCACGGCAACGTAACGCTTATCCACCTGCCGGTTCTGAAACAAAATGCTCAGGCAGCGATGCATTACCTTGCCGCGCGCCAGAACGAGCAGACCCGAGGTGTCAAAATCCAGGCGATGCACGATCAAGGCATCCGGGTAGTCGGCCTGTACCCGCTTGATCAGGCAATCCTGCTTGTCCACACCGCGTCCGGGTACTGACAGCAGGCCGCTTGGCTTGTTGATGACGAGCAGGGCGTGATCGGCATAGATCAGCGTGAAGCCGGGTGGCACGCAGGCGAAGTGTGATAATGGTGACATGGGTGAAGGAATTAGATGATGTGAGCGCCTATTGTCGCGCGAATTGATGTATTGATCTGTGGATGCTGACTCTGCGCGAGAAGCGTGCGCCAAAATTTGATAACTGACATGGAAATCTTCCTGCATCATGTGGCGATTGCCGCGCCGCTTTTTTCGCTGGTATTTGTCGGCTATGCGCTGATGCGTTTTTCCGGCTGGCCGAAGGTGATGTCCGAGAGCCTGTCACAATTCGTCTTCTCGGTCGCACTGCCGGCGATGCTGTTTCGACTGATGAGCGATTTTTCAAAACTGCCGCCGGTCGATGCGCGCCTGTTGGCGGCCTTCTTTGGCGGTTGTCTGATTGTCTTCGTGCTTGGTCGGTTGATTGCCTGGAAGCTGTTTGCACTCGATGGCGTCTCACAATCGGTGTTTGCGCTTGGCGGGATTTTTTCCAACAATGTCCTGCTTGGTTTGCCGCTGGCTAAAGTGGCGCTCGGTGATGCGGCGGTTCCATCGGTAGCGCTGGTGCTGGTGTTCAACGCGCTAATCCTGTGGACGCTGGTGACCGTTTCCATCGAGTGGGCCAGGCACGGCAATTTTTCGCTACGCGGTTTTGCCAAGACACTGCTCGGCGTTGTGACCAACCCGGTCGTCGCCAGCATTGTCGGCGGGGCGCTGTTCAGCTTGACTGGTTGGCTGCTGCCCGAGTCCATCGGGACACCTCTTGGCATGGTCGGCCAGGCCGCTGCGCCGATGGCGTTGATCGCTCTTGGCATGGGGTTGGCCGAGTACGGCGTGCGTGCCAACTGGAAGATCAGCGTCTCAATCTGCGCCATCAAGCTACTCATCCAGCCCTTCGTGGTGTGGACGCTGGCCAGGCTGATCGGCCTGCCACCAATGGAAACCAAGGTGGTGGTCCTGCTCTCGTCGATTGCCATCGGCGCCAACGTTTATCTTATGTCGCGGCAATTCAAGGTGCTCGAAGGACCGATTGCCAGCAGCCTGGTGTTGTCGACCGGGCTGGCCGCCCTGACGACGCCGCTGGCCTTGACGCTGGTCAGCCTGTAAGCCATCTGTCAGACGTCAGTCGTTGCGGCGAACACTGCCAATGGTGCGCAGAAACTCATTGCGGCGCTGATCCGAGCTTTCGAATTCACCAGTGAAAGACTGGGTGATGACGCGTTCGTCACCACGCCGGTCTTCACCGAGCAGCAGACACAATTGTTCGGCCTCAACCACGCACGCCGCGCCACGCGCCTTGCCGTGCACCATCAGGGCTTCGGCAATATCCCGGGTCATCCACTCCTGATAGGTGAAACGGTGACCAATGGCGTCGACCAATCGCGCGATGCGCCCAAAGCCGTGCAAACGCCCACCCGGCAGATAGGCGACATGGGCTAGTCCGCGGAAGGGCACCAGGTGATGCGGGCAAACACCATGCACGGCGATGCCGCGAACGATCACCATGTCACCACGGTGGTCGGCAAAGCCTTCGCCCAGCGCGCTGGCCGGGTCGAGGTCATAACCGCCGAGCAAGCGCTTTTGCCAGAGTTCGCGCACGCGCTGTGGGGTGCGGCCCATGTGGTCGACGTCAGGTGCAATGCCGCAGGCGCCGAGCAGGTCGCTGACAGCTTGCTCAAAGGCAACAACATCGAAGGCGTTGCGGCGCGCAATGCCAATGCCGGATGAAGCGTGTGGGGGGTGCTCGTGTTCGCTGCAATCAGACATGGCCTGCTCCCGATACGAATTGCCGATGCCAACGATCATACACGTCCCGAACAAACGCGCATTCAGTCAGCTGCCAGGGCCCATACGCGCCTTTTTGATTTACCTGATCAGCCACAGCGACCCTGGATGAGCGATAATGGCGACCTTGCGTTATTTTGAAGGCCTGTCGTCACGTTGCATCAGGCCTGCTCGGGTTCTGGAAGGACATAGATGAAGCGTGTTGATGATTTCCGTCTGATGTTTGGCAAAAAGGAGCTGGTGCCAATCGTCATCGGTGGTATGGGGGTCGATATTTCGACGGCCGAATTGGCACTTGAGGCAGCTCGTCTAGGCGGTATCGGGCATATTTCCGACGCCATGGTCAACACCGTGGCTGACCGGCGATACAACGCCAAGTTTGTCAAAGAAAAACTCAAGCAATACAAGTTCAACGTGGCCAACACGGACAAGTCGGTGGTGCGGTTTGACCTCGGTCAGTTGACGGAAGCGACCAGAATGCACGTTGGCAAGACGATGGAGGCCAAACGTGGCGATGGCCTGATTTTCGTCAATTGCATGGAAAAGCTGACCATGAACGCGCCCAGGGAAACCTTGCGCATTCGCATGCGGGCGGCGCTTGACGCCGGCATTGATGGAATCACGCTGGCGGCCGGCCTGCACCTCGGATCCTTTGCGTTGATCGAGGATCACCCGCGCTTTCGTGATGCCAAGCTGGGCATCATCGTTTCCTCATTGCGCGCCTTGCAGCTCTTCCTGCGCAAGACGGCGCGCACCAATCGACTGCCCGACTACATCGTCGTCGAAGGTCCCTTGGCCGGTGGCCATCTGGGTTTTGGCATGGACTGGGCAGCGTTTGATCTGGCGACCATCGTCGCTGACATCCGCCAGTTTCTGCTGACCGAAAAACTCGACATTCCATTGATTCCGGCGGGCGGCGTGTTCACTGGTAGTGATGCGGTGGCCTTCCTTGAGAACGGCGCGGCAGCCGTGCAGGTGGCGACGCGCTTTACCGTGGCCAAGGAGTGTGGGCTACCGGAGGACGTGCAGCAGATATATTTCAAAGCCAGCGAAGAGCAGATCGTGGTCAACCAGATCTCGCCGACCGGTTACCCGATGCGCATGCTCAGCAACAGTCCGGCCATTGGTGACGGAATTCGCCCCAATTGCGAAGCCTATGGTTATCTGCTTGATGCCAACGGCTGTTGTTCCTACATCACGGCCTACAACCAGGAAGTGGCGGCGAATCCGGGGATCAAACGCATCTCGGTCAAGGACAAGACCTGTTTGTGTACGCAGATGCGCAACTTTGACCTATGGACCTGTGGTCACAACACCTATCGCCTGAAGGATACGTCGCGAAAACTTGAAGACGGTAGCTACCAGTTGCTGACTACAGAGCATATTTTCCATGATTATCAGTTCAGCACTGACAACCAGATTGCCTTACCGGAGTGGATCCCTGGCAGACTTCGTATTGCTTGAAAATTATTTAGTTAGACTCCAGCGTCCGGCCTTGCTATTGTTCCGCAGTAACTCTTACAACGTCCTTACCTGGGAGCGTCTCAATTGGGTACAAAGCTATACGTAGGCAACCTGAGCTATGACATTAGCAAAAATGATCTGGAGCAGATGTTTGCCGTACACGGCACGGTAACTTCGGCACAAGTGATCACCGATCGCGAAACGCAGCGCTCGAAAGGTTTCGGCTTTGTCGAGATGAGTTCCGATCAGGAGGCACAGGCGGCGATTTCTGCGCTCAACGGCAAGAGCGTTGATGGCCGGGCCTTGACCGTCAATGAAGCACGTCCGCAAGAACCACGCAGCGGTGGTGCTGGCGGTGCGGGGGCGCGTCGCGGTCCCGGTGGCGGCGGTGGCGGTGCGCGTGGCCCCTATGGCTCTGGCCGTGGCGGTACGGGCGGTGGCGGCGGTAATCGCTACTGATTTATTCGCAGGGTTTGCATTGACGGTTGATATTGCCGACATAGCTCCCGGTGTTTTCTTGTTGTGCTTCATTCGGCACTTGTGCTGATCAGGGATACTGTTTTGGCAAAACCAAATTACTCGTTCGAAAAGCGCCAGAGAGATCTGGAAAAAAAGAGAAAACAGGAAGAAAAACGCCTGCGCAAACTGGCGGAGAAAAAACCTTCAGACGACGATAGCAATCCGTCTTCGCCTGAAGGTACGGCTCAGGCAGATGTCGTTCCGGGTGACACTGGCCACTGATCGATCTGTGCAGCATGCTCAGTTATCGTCATGCCTTCCACGCCGGCAATCATGCCGACGTCCTCAAACACCTTGTGCTGGTCCAGCTAACGCGTTATCTCGCGCAGAAGGACAAGCCGTTCTGGTATATCGACACGCATGCCGGGGCCGGTATCTATGCACTGGATACAGGGTATGCGCTCAAGCTTGGCGAATACAAGGAAGGTATCGGTCGCTTGTGGGGACGCAATGATCTTCCGGCAGCACTGGCCGGCTATGTCGACCTGGTGCGCAGGGTAAATCCGGATCGTCGCTTGCTCGCCTACCCCGGTTCGCCGTATTTCGCCCTGTGGACTTTGCGCGAGCAGGACCGCCTGCGCCTCTTTGAACTGCACACCAAGGATGCCCGGTTGTTGCAGGAAAGTTTTCAGGACGCAGGAAAACAGGTGATTATCGAGCCGACAGACGGCTTTGCCGGTCTGAAAGCGCTGCTGCCGCCACCGCCGCGTCGCGCCGTGGTCCTGATCGATCCGGCCTACGAAGACAAGCACGACTATGAGCGGGTTTTTCACGCTTTGAAAGAATCCTTGGTACGCTTTCCGGCGGGCACTTACGCGCTGTGGTATCCGCAACTCACTCGACTTGACGCCCACGAATTGCCCCAGCGCCTGAAACGTCTTCCGGCAAAAAGCTGGCTGCATGTGGCGCTGCGCGTCAGGGAGCCGGCCAAGGACAGTTTTGGCATGCACGGCAGTGGCATGTTCATCCTCAATCCACCGTGGACCTTACACGCCACGCTGGCCGAAGTGATGCCTTATCTGGTCGAGGTACTCGGCCTTGATGCCAGTGCGGGTTTTACGTTGGAGCAACAGGAAGACTGATTGGTCAGCCAGTCCTTCAATCCTCAAGCTGTGTGTATTTGCGGCTCGACCCGTAGCTTTTCTCGACCGGATATTTCGCTGCGTTCTTTTCGAGTTTGCTGCGCGCCGCGTCTTCCAGATCGATTCCCGCCTTGTCGGCGATCAGTAGCAGATAGAGCAATACATCGGCGCATTCGTCACGTAGCGCCTCACTGGACAACTCGGACATTTGCGCATCGCTTTTCCATTGCGTCAGTTCGAGCAATTCCGCTGCTTCCAGATTGAGTGAAACGATCAGATTACGCAGCGTGTGAAACTGCGCCCAGTTTCGCTCATCGCGAAACTTCAGCAAATCCCGCGTCAATGCCGAAAGATTCATCCGGTCAGCCAAAGAAACGCTGCCTGGCCTCGGCTGGCAGGCACATGGCCATAGCCTGTGCACGTGCCAGCAGTTCCCAGTAATAACGGTATGAGGCGCGGTCGTGCAAACGCCCTTCATGGGCAATGGGTGCCCAATCCCTATCCTGCGCGGCGATCAGGATGGCGGCGGCGGTTTCGACCTCGGAAAAATCCGGGCGCATGGCTTCGACGATCGGCATGATCTGGTTGGGATGGATGCTCCACATCCGCAAGTAGCCAAATTCGTTGCGTGCCCGCCGGGCATCGTTGCGTATCACGTCGAGATCTTTCAACTCAGTGGTGACGTTGTGTGTTGGGACAACGCCATTGGCCAGCGCCGCCGTGGTGATTTCGCATTTGGCGCGGGCAACCAGCGGGTGCTCGAACTGTCCCGGACTCTTCATCGCCGAACCGGGAATCGCACCATGGTGGCCGGAGACAAAATCCATCAGGCCAAAATCGAGCGATTCGACATCAGGGAGCGCGGCGATTTCCCATACATCGTGCAGGGCGCCAAGCGTCTCGATGAGAACATGGACAGGAATCACTGCTTGCAGACCGGCAGCCGCTTCGGCGTCGCGCAGTGCGGCGATCTGGGTGCGCACATCATCGACGCCGCGTGGTTTGGGCAGGGTAATGAAGGGCAGACGAGTGCCAGCAAGGGATACGAGAATATCAAGATCCTGCTGCCAGTTGGCGTGAGTGATGTCGTGGATGCGCGCTGCAACGCGGCCATAGCGGTTGTCGTCGCTCATGATGATGGCAGCCGCCATTTCGGCGTGTTCGCATTCAGCGCCGACGTGTGCGCCATCCTCGCAGTCGCAGGTGATATCGAAGACGGGCCCCAACTCGTTTTGCAGTTGCAAGGCCTTCTTCATTAGTTTTTCAGAGCCAGCGTAGTGGTCGACGGCGGGCAGGCTGGGAAAGGGCTTTTCCCCAGGGAATAGAATGTCGCCCGGATGTCGCATGGAAAGAATACCTCAGATAGCAAAACGAGCATTTTACCGTGACTGCATCAGTGTCAAAGAAAAACCCCATCGTTTTCTGGACCGACACGGCGATCCGAGCGCCTTTCAGCCGCACACCAGCCCGTCTGATGATCCGATTTTGTGAGGCAACTGCCGGTCCTTTTCCATTCTGATAAAACCGGCTGGCGAAAGCACGCCTTTTTGATTGCTCGCGGCAATAGCCACCTGCAACAGCTTGGCGGTGGCGTAGGCATCCGAAACGGCGTTATGGCGCACTATGTTTTCGATAGCAAAGAGCTTGAGCCAGTCATCAAGGGTGGCTCGAGATTCGATCGGATTCGGGAAGAGGCTGGGCAGCACCCACGCCAGATCGATCCAGGTCTGCCCGAGCTCAACTCCGAGATACTCCAGCATTGTTTTTTCAATCATCGATTGGTCAAAAAAGGCGTGATAGGCGACCAGCGGCACCTTGCCAAGATAGCCGAGAAATGAAAGCAGCGCTGCCGCCGGCTCCACTCCTTCGCTCTGCGCCGAACCGCCAATGCCGTGCATCAGGATGTTCTCGTTGGTGCTCACCCGATCCTGCCGCAGTACGACCTGAAAGACATCGTTAAAATCGATCCGCCCGTCGACCAGCGCCACAGCGCCGATCGAGATCAGGCGATCTTTCTTCATGTTCAGCCCGCTGGTCTCGACATCGACCACCACATAGCGGCCGCGATTGTGCATGAAGCTCAGGTCCGCCGCCGGCAGTTGCTGCCAGTTGGCAAGAGCCTCGCGCTGCTCGGGCGCGAGAGCAAGCGCCCGCCGCGCCCGGGCCATACCGAAAAGATTGGCAAACCAGGACATGATCAAAGCTGGTAATCAAGCTTGAGACGTTGCTGAAGCTTGCGCGCCTGGCGGAATGCTTCTTTCAGGATGCGCCGCTCGACCTCATTCAGTTCGTCCGGCCTGATCAGGTTACCCCCCTCCCGTCCTTGCATCTGTTCAGCGTGCTGGTGCCGCAAACGCATCAGTTGGATGAAATTGAAGCCGTCAATCATAGCCGCCGCCTTGTCGGCTGAAATATTCATCAGCGGCGCCGCCTGCTTGATGCGCTGCACCGTATTGGTCGCTGTAACATCATGCGCCATGGCAAATATCCGCGCCGCGTCAATGAACAGCCGTGCGCCATATTGTTTGAGGTCGATGGTTCCAGGGTGGTCCGGATCGGCATCGGTCACGAAATCGCGAAACGTTCCCAGCGGCGGCACAATGCGGATGGCGTTGTCCGCCAGCATGCGTAGAAAAATCGGATTATTCCGCGTCCGCCGCAGCAGTGTCAGGCGCATGCGATCGGCCAGATTGAATTTTCCAAACAGCGGCCTGAAATCGAAGAAGATCGTCGCATTGAGCAGCGCCTGCGGTTCCGGCGTACGGATCCAGTGGCCGAACCTTTCTTCCCACTCTTCCAGCGTGAGGCACAGATCGGGGTTACTGGCCATGATTTTCCCGGTGCACAGGGGGAAACCGCACGCGTCAAGATCGGCATTGACGTCACGGGCGAAATCAAGCAGCCGCAACTGGGTCTGCTCGCGATCCATGATGTCGGTGCAGACATAGACAATCCCGTTATCCTGATCGGTACTGAAGGTCTGTTCGTCGCGCCCTTCGGAACCGAAAGACAGCCACGCCCACTCAATGCCGAACAGATCATGCTTGTCGAGGTTGAGCGTAATGATGCGCTGGGTCAGCGTATCGTTGAGCGCCGAAATGAACTGGGTGATCTGCTCGGCGCCGACGCCCTGCGCCAGCAGATTCAGTGAAAGCTGACGCACATCCTGGCTGGCGTGCAGCAGCATGTCGATGCTGGTCGCAGCATCGATGGCCTGGCGAATCTGGCGCAGTCCGACGCGTTGCAGGGTAAAGAGATCGCGCTCGGAAATAACGCCCTGCAAACGGCCACCTTCGTCAACCGCCAGCACCTGGCGGACACCGTGCATGGTCATGGCCAGCACCGCGTCATAGGCATTGGCGGCGACCGGCAGAGTGTACGGGCTTTCCGACATGACCCGCCGGATCGGATCATCGAGGTTAACCCCGGTCAGCACAATGCGCTTGAGGACATCGGATTGGGTAAAGATACCCACCGGCTGCTGCGTGTCATCGACAATGACCATCGAGCCGATACTGCCGGCGGCCATTAGCTCGATAACCTTGCGGATCGGCGTATCCGGCGTCACCGACAGAGGTACCTTCTTGATAATCGCCGTCAACGGTGAATTCATCGTTTGCTGCTCGGCAACGTGCTGGGAAAATTGCAGTTGCAACTGCTGACGCGACTGACTGAGCAGACTGGCCAGGTACTGAGTACAGAAGAGATTGAGCACCGAGCTTTTCTGCATCAACTCGAAAAAATCCTCGGCCATCAGTTCGTAGCAAAAAACGTCTTCCAGCGCCGTATAGCTGCTGGTCGTCGGGCGCTGCGCCATTACCGAGCCGATTGAAAAGCCCTCACCCGGCCCCAGCGTCAGCGACGATGGGTCCATCACGCTGACTTCAGTGGTATGACGAACGAGAACCTTGCCGCGCTGCACGATGCGGAACACCTGTACGACGCCTGTTTCCGGCGACAGGATCAGCGAACCCTTGGGGTAATAGGCCAGCTTGACGTGCTCACCGAGAAACTGCATGGCCTCGTGCTCCATGCGGTCAAACGGCGGGTAGAAGCGCAGGAACTCGATCGTTGCCGACACCAGCATCTGGGTCGCACCATTGCTCATCCCGACTCCTTGATCGGCAACTGCTGCGCAAATGTTCGGGCCGGCAGACAAGATGTACCGGCCCGATGAGCGGTCTTTATCAGTTAGCCCTTAACTGCTCGAGAATCGCCGGGTTTTCCAGCGTCGAGACGTCCTGCGCAACCACTTCGCCCTTGGCCAGCGAACGCAGCAGGCGGCGCATAATCTTGCCCGAACGTGTCTTTGGCAGGTTCTCGCCAAAGCGAATATCTTTCGGCTTGGCAATCGGTCCGATTTCCTTGGCAACGTGATCCTGCAATTCCTTGACCATCTTGCTGGCCGCCTCGCCTACCGGGCGGGCGCCCTTGAGCACGACGAAGGCGCAGATCGCCTCGCCGGTCAGATCGTCGGGACGCCCAACCACAGCGGCTTCAGCCACCTTCGGATGCGAAACCAGCGCTGATTCGATTTCCATGGTCCCCATCCGGTGACCGGAGACATTGAGCACATCGTCGATGCGGCCGGTGATGGTGAAGTAACCCGTATTCACGTCGCGCACCGACCCGTCGCCAGCAAGATAAAGTTTGCCGTTGAAATCGGCTGGGTAATAGGAGGACTTGAAACGCTCAGGATCATTCCAGATGTTGCGGATCATCGACGGCCACGGTTTGGTAACGACCAACAGGCCTCCCTTGCCCCAGTCAAGTTCCGTACCCGTTTCATCGACGATGGTCGCGTGGATGCCAGGGAAGGGCAGCGTACACGAACCCGGCACCATCGGTGTCACGCCGGGCAGTGGGGTAATCATGTGGCCGCCGGTTTCCGTCTGCCAGAAGGTATCGACGATCGGGCAACGACCACCACCCACATCGTTGTAGTACCACATCCATGCCGCCGGATTGATCGGCTCGCCCACCGTACCGAGCAGACGTAGCGACGACAGGTCGTAATTGGTTGGAGCGACCGCCGGATTGGTATCGGAAGCCTTGATCAGCGAGCGGATCGCGGTCGGCGCAGTGTAGAAGATGGTGACCTTGTGATCCTGAATCATCTTCCAGAAGCGGCCGGCGTCAGGATAAACCGGGACACCTTCAAAGACCATCTGGGTGCCGCCACAGGCCAGCGGGCCGTAGGTGATGTAGGTATGTCCGGTCACCCAGCCAATGTCGGCGGTGCACCAGAATATGTCATTCGGCTTCAGATCAAAGGTCCACTTCATGGTCAGTACGGCGTGCAGCAGATAACCGCCGGTCGAGTGCTGTACACCTTTCGGCTTGCCGGTGGAACCCGAGGTGTAAAGCAGGAACAGCGGATGCTCGGCACTGACCCACTCGGGATCGCAGACGTCGGACTGGCCAGCGATCACGTCACTCCACCAGACATCACGGCCGGCAACCATGGTGCAAGCGCCACCCGTGCGCTTGAAGACAATCACGGTCTTAATCGAATCGCAACCGCCCAGAGCAATTCCCTCATCAACGGCCGGCTTGAGCGGCAGCTTCTTGCCGCCACGGCACTGTTCGTCCATGGTGATCACGGCGACAGCGCCGGCATCGTTGATGCGGTCGCGCACGGATTGCGCTGAAAAACCGCCGAACACCACCGAGTGAATGGCGCCAATGCGGGCGCAAGCCTGCATGGCGACAACCCCCTCAATACCCATTGCCATGTAGATGATGACGCGGTCACCCTTCTTGATGCCCTTGGCGCGCAGACCATTGGCCAACTGATTGACCTTGGCCAACAATTCCCTGTAGGTCAAGCGTTTGACTTCACCGTCATCGGTTTCGGAGATGATCGCTACCTTGTCACCGAGGCCGGCTTCGATGTTGCGGTCCAGACAGTTGTAGGAGGCGTTCAAGGTGCCATCGGCAAACCACTTGAAAAAAGGCGCGTTGGACTCATCGAGCACCTGCGTGAAGGGCGTTTTCCAGCTGATATGCTCACGCGCCAGACGCGCCCAGTAGCCCGTGTAATCCTTGCCTGCTTCAGCACACAGCGCCTGGTAAGCCTCCATGCCGGAAATCGTTGCCTGCTTGACGAACTCGGCAGACGGCTGAAAAAGCGTGACCGACTCATTCTGTGACATTTTCAATCTCCTGTGCTGTGGTCAAAAACGGTTTTCTGGATAACGGCCGGCGCGCACCGGAACGGATTAGATGCGCCTAATCTTACACATCATTTACACAAACTTAGCGGTGATCGAGCACTGCCATGGTCAGTCTTGAGATGCAGACCAGCCAATCGTCCTCGTCGCTGATACGAGTTTCCCAGACCTGACTTGTCCGGCCAAGATGAATCGGGCTGGCACGACCGGTTACGTAGCCCTGGCGCACGGCACGCAGGTGATTGGCATTGATTTCCTGGCCGATGCAATAGTGCTTCGTGGCATCAACACACAGATTGCCCGCGCAACTGCCCAGGGTTTCTGCCAACAGGACCGAGGCGCCGCCATGCAGCAGGCCAAAGGGCTGAATCGTCCGCAGGTCGACCGGCATGCGGCCGGACAGCCAGTCCGGCCCGAAGTCGACGAACTCGATACCGAGATGGGCCACCGCCGTGCCGGCGGACAATTCGTTAAGTGCGATCAGACTGATCGGTGAATGCCAGATGTCCATAAGCGTCCTATCGGAGTACGAAAGCGTTGCTCAGTTCGTCACTGCTTCCAGTCGCCGCTGTAATTGCGCCAGGCGTTCACGAATGTTTGCGCCCACTTTGATTTGCGGATTGGAGTAGCCATCGTCTTTGCCTGCGGCTTCTTCGCGTTGCTTGATGATCGGTCTTATCGCCGCATGCGCTGCTTCAAATGACAAGGTTTGTGTTCGCAGTTGTTCGTCGAACAGCGCGCGACCATAGAAAGTCAGCGCTGATTTTCTACCGCAACCATACGATGTATGGTCAGCGTCAGAAGCGGTCATCACCAGTGTATCGTCGTTCGCCAGTGATTCTATCCAACTGCCTGAGTAGCACGCTGAAATTGAGATCACGCGGTTCCTGATACCCGCTTCATCAAGCCATGCTCGCAAATCAACCGCCGTCAACGGTGCAACGTCCATTGGCCAAAAACTGGCCGATAGTTTTCCACCACTGCCGCCATGCGATGTCAAATGCATGAATAGGATGTCGTTATCCTTGTCCATCACGCTTGCCATGCCCTGGATGGCGCGTTTCAGATTAAGGTTTGTTGCCCACGCAAGCGCGTCGATGGTATCCACATGATTGACGAGCTGCACCCCCCGACCTTTGGCGTCGAAACGCTTGGCCATCACCTCGGCGACCATCGCCGATTCGTGGTGAAAAACATCCTCGTCGGAATACGGAGCGAACGTAATGGCATACAAATCGACGATCTCGGGGCGTTGCGGCTGAACTTCAGCAAGCCGTTGCGCAAACAAAACGGGTTGGGCTTCCATGCGCTCCTGGGTAAGCGTCAGCCTTTTGCGCTCAGACCTTGGCTCGGCGGGCAGGTCCGGATACCAGAACTGCATCACGTCGGCGGTCGAAGCCAGCATCAGGCTGTACGCCGCAACAATGCCGGCAGCGAGCATAGAAACCTTGTGGCGGTTGCCGCCACGCCAGATCATCAGCAACTGCGCGATAAATAGCCAGATTTGCGGCGCCAGAAAAACTGCCCACTGTCCTGCACTACCGAGCGAACCCGAGTTATAAAACTCACTGCGAACAAGAGCAGCGTAGCCGCCGGTGAAGGCCAGATTAATCAGGACGCTTTGTGTCAGTGCGAGGCAAACAAGCTGAACACTGGACGAGGCACCTTCTCCCGCGTTTGGCGCCGCAGGGATAGGCCGCATCAGATAGCAGATCCAGGCGATGGCGGCAAACGCGAACCAGCCACTGGCGATCGCTCGCCAATAAAAAGTGGCGTCACCCACAATCATCAGACGCTCGGCGAGCACGATGACAAGCAGATTCAGAACCGTCAATCGCGCAACGAGCAATGGCGACGCAGGCAGATTGCGCCAACGTGGCCGCAGGAAAACGGCGGAACGCGCGGCATCCGAGAAGAGGCTTCTGACGCTGCCTGAAAGATCAGCTTCCCGCACAGTGGCTGGAGGTACTGAACACAACGCCGGATCGGCCTTGCTCGATTCAGTCAATTACTCTGCTCCATGACAAATAAGTTCGCTTATCAACGCACGTGGCCCCCACTTTACACCGCATATGGGGCGATTGAATGATGATAAAATCATCGCCAGCCCGGTTCATCCATGGCAAGCGCCGCGACCAGTTCTTGCCGGCACGAATTCCACCTGCCTTACCCTGCCCCGTACCTTCTGACAGAAAGCCTGAAATGACCAATATACGCCAGGAAGATCTCATCCAGAGCATTGCCGATGCCTTCCAGTACATCAGCTACTACCACCCGCTCGATTTTATCAAGGCGCTGGGCGAAGCCTACCAGCGCGAGGAGTCACCGGCGGCCAAGGATGCGATTGCCCAGATCCTGACCAACTCGCGCATGTCCGCCGAGGGCCACCGCCCGATTTGCCAGGATACCGGCATCGGCATGGTCTTTCTCAAGGTCGGCATGGACGTGCACTGGCCGGATGCCACAATGAGCCTGCAGGAAATGGTCAACGAAGGCGTCCGCCGCGCCTACGCCGACCCGGACAACCCGCTGCGCGCTTCGGTGCTTGCCGATCCCTACGGCACACGCAAGAATACCAAGGACAATACGCCGGCCGTCGTGCATTTTGAAATTGTTCCTGGCCATCACGTCGAAGTCATTTGCGCCGCCAAAGGCGGTGGTTCCGAAGCCAAGGCCAAATTCGCCATGCTCAATCCCTCCGACGACCTCGTCGACTGGATTCTCAAGACGGTGCCGACCATGGGCGCCGGCTGGTGCCCACCCGGCATCATCGGTGTCGGCATCGGCGGCACGCCGGAAAAAGCCATGCTGATGGCCAAGGAATCGATCATGGCGCCGGTGAACATACAGGAACTCAAGGCACGCGGCGCAAAAACCAGGGCTGAAGAACTGCGTCTTGAACTCTACGAAAAGATCAACGCGCTGGGCATCGGCGCCCAGGGCCTCGGTGGCCTCACTACCGTGCTCGATGTCAAGGTGCTCGACTTCCCCTGCCACGCCGCCAATCTGCCGGTGGCGCTGGTGCCCAACTGCGCTGCGACGCGCCACATTCACTTCCATCTTAACGGCTCTGGCCCGGCCAAACTCGAACCACCGAAGCTCGAAGACTGGCCAGCGGTGACCTGGGCGCCGGATCTAAAAACGGCAACGCGCGTCGACCTCAACACCCTGAGCAAAGCCGAAGTTGCCGCGTGGACGCCCGGCCAGAAACTGCTCCTCAACGGCAAGATGCTGACCGGTCGAGACGCCGCGCACAAGCGCATCGCCGACATGCTGGCTAAGGGCGAAAAGCTGCCAGTCGACTTCACCAACCGCGTCATCTACTACGTCGGCCCGGTTGATCCGGTACGTGACGAAGTGGTCGGACCGGCCGGCCCGACAACAGCCACACGCATGGACAAGTTCACCCGGATGATGCTGGAAAAGACCGGTCTTATTTCGATGATCGGCAAATCCGAGCGCGGCCCGGTTGCCATTGAGGCGATCAAGGACAACAAGTCAGCCTACATGATGGCCGTTGGTGGCGCTGCCTACCTGGTCGCCAAAGCGATCAAGACGGCGAAGGTCGTCGGCTTTGCCGACCTGGGCATGGAAGCCATCTACGAGTTTGACGTCCAGGACATGCCGGTCACCGTGGCTGTTGATTCAAACGGCACGGCAGTGCACACCACCGGCCCGAAGGAATGGCAGATCAAGATCGGCAAGATTCCCTACGCCGAGCCTGCCGCCCACTGATCTTCGACTGAAAATTCCTTCGCAGCCGGCCGTGTGCCGACTTTTAATCCACAAACTGCAAAATAGTCGCGACTTTTTTGTATTTATCTATAAAATAGTCGACATGAAGCGTTATCTCGACGACCTCGTTGCCACCGATCTTCAACGCAAGATGGTGTTGCTCACCGGTCCACGCCAGGTGGGTAAAACAACGCTTTGTCGTCAGTTGATGGAGCGCTTTCCACCCGCCCAGTACCTTAACTGGGATGTCGCCGCCGACCGGACGATTCTGCAACGGCAAACCTGGGGTGCGCGAACCCGCCTGCTGGCGCTGGATGAAATCCACAAGATGCGCGGCTGGAAGAACTGGCTCAAGGGCCTTGTCGATGGCCGCTCGCCGGGGCAAGCTTTGTTGGTAACCGGCAGCGCACGCATGGAAACCTGGCGGCAGAGCGGCGATTCGCTGGCCGGGCGTTACCTGCCCTACCGCCTGCATCCGATTTCGGTGCGCGAATGGTGCGAACAGCAGGGCGGCACGCCCGCCGAAGCACTATCGCGATTGATGGAACGTGGTGGCTTCCCCGAACCGTGCCTGGCTGAAAGCAGGGAGGATGCCGAACGCTGGCGGCGACAATACTTCACCGACCTGATCCGGGAGGACGTGGTCGAATTCTCACGACTGCATGAAATTACCGCTATGCGGCTGTTCGTCGAGCTTCTGCGCGAGCGCGTCGGCTCGCCGCTGTCACTGGCCTCCATCGCCCGCGATCTTGCGCTGTCGCCAACCACACTCAAACGCTATCTCGACATCCTGCAAGCGCTATACATCGTTTTTGCCGTGCAGCCGTGGCATCACAACATTGCCCGCGCCATTCTGCAGACACCGAAGGTGTACTTCTTCGATACCGGACTGGTTCGCGGTGACGCCGGAATCCGCTTTGAAAATGCAGTCGCCGCCATGCTGCTCAAACATGTACATTTCCGGCAGGACACGCAAGGCAAGGCTGTCGGGCTGCACTACATCCGCACCAAGGACGGCGCCGAAGTCGATTTCGCACTCAGCGAAGAGAATCGGCTAAGCCATCTGATCGAATGCAAACTGTCGGACAACACGCCCCACCGCGCCCTTGGCCGCTTCGCCGCCCATTTTCCGGCAGCCGCAGCCGTGCAGCTCGTCTTCGACCTGCGCCAGGAAGAGTACCGCGCGCCACTGCATATTCTGGACGCGGCCAACTGGCTGAAGGAATTGTCGGCATGATCGGCGTCTTCGACAGCGGGCTTGGCGGCCTGTCGGTGCTGGCGGCCATCGCGCAATCGTTGCCGGACGCCGATCTCATTTACCTCGCCGACACCGCGCATCTTCCCTATGGCGACAAGGACGACGCCTTGATCCGCAGCCGCGTGCTGAAAATTGGCCACCAGCTCGTTGATCAGGGCTGCACGCTGATCGTCGTCGCCTGCAATACAGCGACCGCTGCCGCTATTTCCGCCCTGCGTGCAAGCCTACCGCAGATCCCGGTGATCGGCATCGAGCCGGGCGTCAAACCAGCCGTCGCTGCCTCGAAAAGCGGCCGCATTGCCGTTCTGACGACCAGTTCAACCGCACGCAGCGAACGGCTCGCACGCCTCATCCGGCAGCATTCCGGAGCAGTAAAAATCGACGTTCTGCCCTGCCCAAGCTGGGCCACCAAGGTGGAAACCCTGCAACTTGACGACCCCGGCCTCACCGAATCCGCCCGCCAACTACTGACGCCCGTGCTTGACGCCGGCGCCGACCAGATCGTTCTGGGCTGCACCCATTACGCCTTCCTCGCACCGCTGCTCGAACCCATCGTTGCCGGACGCGCCGTGCTGGTCGACGTCGCCGACGCAGTCTCCCGTCAATGTCTGCGCCTTGCCGGCACAGCCGCACGCGGCCACGGCCGGCTGACCCTGCTCGCCAGCGCCCATCCCGAGCGCCTGCAGGCAGCGCTGCCCGCCCTTGGCTTGAACCGGCTGGCCGCGCGACTGACGGGTCCGGCGCGCCTATCGACGGACTGCACAAGACCATGCCAAACAGAAAAACAGTAGCCATCGTCGGTGGCGGGCCGGCCGGCCTGATGGCTGCCAACGTACTCAGCCGTGCCAACGGGGCGACCACCATTCACGTTGAGCTTTTCGAGAGCATGCCTTCGCTTGGCCGCAAGTTCCTGATGGCCGGCAAGGGCGGCATGAACATCACCCATTCGGAAACCGCCGCCGCTTTCCTCGCCCGCTACGGCGCCCGCCAGGAGCGCCTCGCACCACTGCTCGATGCCTTTGGTCCGGACAACCTACGCGAGTGGATCCACGGGCTGGGAATCAACACCTTTGTCGGCAGTTCTGGTCGCATATTTCCCGCCGGCATGAAAGCCGCACCGCTGCTGCGCGCCTGGGTGCACCGCTTGCGCGACTCTGGCGTGCGCTTCCACGTGCGTCATCGCTGGTGTGGCATCGAACGGCAAGTCGACGGCCACTATGCGCTTCGCTTTGCCACCCTCGAAGGAGAGAAGCGCAGCGAAGCTAATGCCGTCGTGCTGGCCCTTGGTGGCGGCAGTTGGGCGAAGCTCGGGTCGGACGGGCGCTGGGTGCCACTGCTTGAGCAGGCTGGCGTTTCGGTCGCCCCGCTGCGCCCCGCCAACTGCGGTTTCGACGCCGGCTGGAGCACGCACCTGCGCACAGGCTTTGCCGGCCAGCCGGTCAAGCCCGTCGTCGCCTCCATTATCGATGCCATGGGCATAAGGCACCAGCAGCAAGGCGAATTCGTAATCACCGAAAATGGCGTTGAAGGTGGCCTGATTTACGCCCTCTCGGTGCCGCTGCGCGACACCATCGAACAGACCGGCAGCGCCACGCTCACACTCGACCTCTTGCCCGGCCACGATTTACCGCGCGTGATCGACGAGGTGGCACGGCCGCGCGGCTCGCGTTCGCTCTCCAGTCATTTGCAAAGCCGGCTCGGGCTCAAAGGCGTCAAAACCGCCCTGCTGCACGAATGCCTGGCGCGCGAGGATGTTGCCGACCCACGCGCACTAGCCATGGGTATCAAGGCCTTGCCACTGCGCCTGAACGCACCACGCCCACTCAACGAGGCCATCAGCAGCGCTGGCGGCGTACTGTTTGAAACGCTCGACGAACACCTGATGATCCGCAGCCTGCCCGGCGTATTCTGCGCCGGCGAAATGCTCGACTGGGAAGCCCCCACCGGCGGTTATCTGCTCACTGGCTGCCTGTCCAGCGGCCATGCAGCGGGCCTCGGCGCTTTGAAATGGATGCAGCCGGCCTGAATCACGTGCTAACCTCAACACCCGAAACGATACCAACCCTGAACCAATCCATATGAACAAACCAACTTCCTACGACTATGCCGCCTGGATTCTTGCCGTATCCGGCACTTTCTTTGTTCTCCACGTCCACCTGCTGCCAGCGCTGATTTCCGGCCTCCTGGTTTATGAGCTGGTGCGTGCGTTCATCCCGCTCTTTGCCTGGCATCTGTCGACCCGGCGCGCCAAGGCTCTGGCGGTTGGCCTGGTCGTACTGCTGGTGGTCGGCTCGGTAACAGCCGCCGGCTTTGGCGTCGTTGCTTACATGCGCAGCGAGGGCGGTAGTCTTTCTGCCCTGCTCGCCAAGATGGCCGATATCCTGGAGACTTCGCGCGCGTCGCTCCCGCACTGGCTGGCTGATTACCTGCCGAACGATAGCGCGAGGATCAGCGATGCTCTGAGCCAATGGTTGCGTGACCATGCCACCGAACTGCAACGGATCGGCAAGGAAACCGGCCACAAACTGGCGCACGTCCTGATCGGCATGGTCATCGGCGCCATGGTTTCACTGCGCGAAGCCTTCACCAGTGATGCCGGCGGCCCACTCTCCAGGGCGCTGGCCGAACGCCTTTTCCGCCTGGGTGAAGCCTTCCGCCGCATTGTTTTCGCCCAGGTCCGCATCTCGGCGATCAACACCCTGCTGACGGCAATCTATCTGGTTGTCATGCTTCCACTGTTTGGTGTCTCGTTACCGTTAACCAAGACGATGATTGTCGTCACCTTCATCGCCGGCCTGTTGCCGATCGTCGGCAACCTGATCTCCAACACGGTAATCTTCATCGTCAGCCTCGCCCACTCGCCAGCCATTGCCGTTTCGTCTCTGGCATTCCTCGTCGTCATCCACAAGCTCGAATATTTTCTCAATGCGCGAATCGTCGGCACCCAGATCAGCGCCCGAGCCTGGGAACTACTCACGGCCATGCTGGTCATGGAAAGCGCCTTTGGTCTGCCCGGACTGGTGGCGGCGCCGATCTGTTACGCCTGGCTGAAAGACGAACTGAACCAGCGCGGGCTGATCTGATCTCTCCCAATGCTTTGGGTGTAACTCTCACACTGACGTGATGCGATATGCATTAATTTGGACGACGTTTTCCGGGGACAAGACGACGCGCCGATACGCTGCGGAGACCGTCTGCCAGCCGGCATCAAAGCGATCGCTCTGAGCAAGCGCGCGAAACGTCAAAATGGCTTGGCCACCATCGTGGGTCCAGCGTTGTCCGGATCGTTTCATGCGTTGCGTAACTGACCGTACTCAGACACCATCGGCACGATAAAGGATTGGCCCCTCAGGCACGCCGTGCGCCGACCACCCCATCAACCTCATGTAGCAGCGCCAGCGTGCGTCTGAGTTGAGCCACGTTGCTGATTTCAGCGGTGAATCGCATGTGCGCCGCACCCTGCTTCGATTGCGTATTGACCGCAATCACATTGATCTTCTCGCGCGTCAGCACTTCAGAAATGTCGCGTAGCAGACCCTGCCGATCATTGGCATCAACGACGATATCGACGGCAAAAATACCGTCGGTCTGGCCGCCCCACCCTGTTTCGATCACCCGTTCCGGTTGCATCGTCTGCATGTTGACAAAGTTGGGACAGTCGGCGCGGTGAATCGACACACCCTTGCCGCGCGTGACAAATCCGACAATCGGATCAGGCGGCGCCGGCTTGCAACAGCCAGCGAGCTGGGTTAGCAACTTATCAACACCGACAATCAGAATGCCTTTCTCGGCTTCATCACTGGCCTTGTGCTTACGTACCGGCACTTCGCTGGCAGCGCGCTCATCGGGCAACGCCTCGGCGCCACGTATTACGGCCTGTAACTGGCGCAAGTTCAATTCGGCGCGCGCCAACGCGATAAACAGATCATCGCTCTTGGCAAAGCCCAGCTTGACGGCAAGCTCATCGAGCCTGGCACCGGTCTCGCCCATGCGCTGCAATTCGCGATTGACGATGGCGCGCCCTTCGGCCAGCGTTTCTTCCAGCGCACGCGTCGAGAACCACTGCCGCACTTTGGCTCGCGCCCGATGGGTAAATAGGTAGCCGAGCGTCGGGTTAAGCCAGTCACGCGAGGGCCCGCCTTGTTTGGCGACGACGATCTCGACCCGCTGCCCGGTCTCGAGTTGAGTGTTGAGCGTGACCAGCGCACCATTGACCTTGGCGCCCCGGCAACGATGGCCCAGATCGGTGTGCACACGATAGGCAAAATCAACCGGCGTTGAGCCGCGCGGCAGATCAACCACGCGACCCTGCGGAGTCATGACGTAGATCGTCTCGTCGAGTGCCGCCTTCTTGTAGTGCTTGACCCAGTCCGAAGAATCAGAAACCTCGTCTTTCCAGGTCAACAACTGGCGTAGCCAGGCGATTTTTTCATCGTAGTTGCCATCGGTCGAGTGCTTGCTGCCCTCCTTGTAGCGCCAATGCGCCGCAACGCCGAGTTCTGCATGCTTGTGCATATCGCGGGTGCGGATCTGCACTTCGAGCGAACGCCCGTCTGGGCAATGCACCGCCGTATGCAGCGAGCGGTAATTATTGCCCTTGGGATGCGAAATATAGTCGTCGAACTCCTTGGATATCGGTGACCAGATGTTATGCACGATGCCCAGTACCGTGTAGCACTCCCTCACCTCATCGACGACCACACGCAAGGCACGAACGTCATAGACTTCGGAGAAGTCGACGTCCTTCTTGCGCATTTTGTTCCAGATACTGTAGATATGCTTTGGCCGACCGTAAACCTCGGCTCCCGTGACACCGACAGTCGTCAGCTCACGTTTCAGGCGTTCAACCGCGTCAGCAATGAACTGTTCGCGTTCGGCACGTTTTTCGTCAAGCTGCTTTGCAATCTCTTTATAGGTATCAGGATGCAGAAAACGGAACGAGAGATCCTCAAGCTCCCACTTCAACTCCCACACGCCCAGCCGATTGGCCAGCGGCGAGTAGAGATCCAGAGTCTCGCGCGCGACCTGAACGCGCAGCTCGTCGTCCTCGACCGCATAGTAACGCATGGTCTGGGTACGCGAAGCGAGCCTGAGCAACACGACGCGGATATCCTCGACAACGGCTAGAAACATCTTGCGCAGGATTTCGATCTGCGCCTTCATCTCAACCGGATTGTGTTCACCACTGCCCGCCGAATGGGCGACGAAACCGCGCGTAATCGGGCGCATGCGATTGAGCCGGGAAACACCGCCAACCAGATTTGCCGCCGCCGCACCGAAGCGCGCCTCGATATGCGTGATGCTCTGCTCTTCGTAAGCAGGAACGGCGAATAACAGTGCCGCCAGACGACAGTCGGCATCCAGTTTCAGCCCGCCCAGGATGAGCGCCATACCCAGACCATGCTGCCACACCCCCTCCCCGCTCCCCAGCTTGCGCTCCCCGTAGACCGACTGGGCGAACTCGGCGGCCAGACGAATCTTCCCTGCCTCTTCAGCGGAAAGGCCTTCACTCAAAGTGTACAGGGAATGTTCGAAGTCGCTCTGAGCGGCAACGGAATGGACGACAGAAACCATGGCCCGATTATAAACCTTCCACCGGGCGGGCCGGCGAGCACTTAAGCTCGCCGTGAAGCACTGGTCAGCGTATCAAGCGACCATCGCGCCCGATGATGTTGATGTCGACAAAGTCTACGCCCAGATGCCGGCTGGGTGAGAAATTCACGGATACGCCACCTGCATCGTAATCCTTGATTTGCTCAAGGGTATCGCGCAGTTTCTTTCCTGTCGGATTAGGGCCGGCGCGGCGCAGTCCTTCAACCAGTATCTTGGCGCCAAGATAGCCCTCAAGGAAGGTGTGGTTGGGGCGGACGTCGACCGGTTTAAACTTGGCAAAAAGATCCATGACCTCGCGAGCAATCGGAACCAGGCCGTTTTCCGGGCCGGGAACGACCTGGGTGATGACGGTGCCATACGCCAACTTGTTGCCGATACGCTGCACCAGTTGCGCTGCGTCTACGGTAGACATGACATAGAACATGGCTAGGCTGCCAGCCTCCCGTGACTGCTTGATGAATTCGGAAGCCGCTGCGGTGTTGGCGATCAAGATCACAGCCTGTGGCAATGCTCTGATAATCGTCTTGACGGCGGCGGCAACTTCGGTCGTGTTCTTCTCGTAACTCGCCTTAACGACAATCTTGCCGTTGTGTTTGCCGATCAGTTCTTCGACGCTGGACATCACGTCGAGACCAAAGGCATCGTTCTGGAACAGAACTGCGTAATTCTGGTAGCCATGCTTGCTATACAGCTCAAGAAAGGCTGCTATCTCATCGGCATAACTGGCACGGGTTATGAAGAGCCATGGATTGTTGCCCTTGGCCAGCGCAGATCCGCCGGTACGAACGGTGACTAGCGGAACCCCGGCGTTGACCAGAACTTTCTCTGACAGCAGTAGCTCGACATTGCCAGTGCCAACGGTGCCAAAGAGGGCCACAGGCTTTTCTTCCGAAATCAAAAGCTTGGCCTGGCGCACGGTCTCGCTGGCCTGGTAGCCATCGTCGACGGTGACCAGGCGGATCTTGCGGCCGTTCACGCCACCGCTGGCGTTGATTGAGTCAAAATACAGCTGTGCACCACTGCGTAAATGGGTGCCGGTCGGCGCCAGCGGCCCGGAAAAGGGGGCGACCTGCCCGATGACGATAAGTTCACCACTGGCCAAAGACTGTCCGGCAAATGGCAGCAAGGTCAGGAATAGCGCCGCCAGCTTGAGAAGTTTCAACATTATCAACTCTCCGTCTACATTTGGGTTGGCAAAGCAATAAATCCGCTGTTGCTCCTATCGTCGATCAACTATCGCCATACCGCCAACACGCCAACACTTCGCGTCCAACCCGATTTCAGATTCTGAACAGACTGACCGATGACTGTAGCGATGATGCCAGAGTTTGCAGCTCTTGCGCTACTCCGACCGATTCTTGCAACAACTCCGTGTTCCGTTCTGTCGTTTGGGCGATATTTTCGACGCCGCGAGCAATTTCTTT
>NZ_JAPUVO010000122.1 GCF_029255185.1 Propionivibrio sp. | reverse complement strand
TGACGCCGGCCAAATTCAGCAGCAGCGGACGGATGTACCTCGCCCCGACTATCGACGAGGCTGACGAGAAGAAACTGCGTAATGGCGAACGCATCACCACGCCAAAAACGACAGACCTTTACTTCCGTTTCCGGCACAAGCAGGCCGACGGGAAAATGGGATGGCGTCTTGGTATGGTCACGGTCAGCGCCAAGGACTATGACAGCGCGGGCGTCTTCTTCGGTGATCGGCCGCTGGATGATCCGGGGTATTCGGCGATTACGCTGAAGGGTAGCGTGGGTGTTGGGCAAACCAACGATGTGCTTGATGTGTATCGGGTGGAGCAGCGGCTGAAGTATCTGGGGTTCCCGGCGATGGGGGCGACCGATACAGTGAGCGCGCCAACATTAGCGCATAACGTCATCCAGGATTTCAACGTGGATGGTCAGTGGGGTAGGAGTGAATCACTGGCTGCCTACCTGTTTAGCGATGTGATTACCTATAGTGCAGGCCAACGTCAATTAGCCACACCGTCAGGCAGGTCGCCAGGTGGAAAAGTACTAGACACCCCAGCAAATCGCACTGCCTACTTCAACACACTGTACGCAATCGCAGACAGCTTCAACATCAGCAAAAACGGCACTTTTGACAACACGATCTACACCAGCACACCGGGTGCATTTACGGAATGGCTCAATGCCTACAACGCGCCGCACTGGATGGATATTGGCCACCAAATGGGTAGTGGCGTACTGAGCGGCTGGGTCAATAATCAGACTTCTTCGACCAACAGGAACGTGGAGGTGTACGGCACGAGCTGGATGCGCGATTTGATGGCGGCGACGCAGTTTGCGTCAGAGCAACTCGGCACGAGCAAACCCTTCGGTTTCAACGGGGCGGTCGATGCCAATCAAGGGGCGACTCCTTTCATGCACGGTACGCATGACTTGGGCATGGCGTTTGATTTGGAGTTGAAGCAGTTCATCAAGGAGACCACCCAGAATGATGGTTCTCAGACAAACGCCGATATCACATTGCCGAGCAGCGGCTGGAGTGTCGACCACGCTGCGCAGTGGACAGAAACCTATTTGCCTCATACTCTCGGACCGAACAACATCGCGGGTAACGACCAACGCGACGCCTTGCGGCAATTTCTCCAGTTGTATGCGCTGACCCAGACCGACAGCATTGTGGGCAATGGCACGCAGGAGGATTTGGCGCCGCACATTGTCAACGGAACGGACAAGGCGGCCATGCTGCATGCGCTGTTTGGCAGCGGTGCACAAGCCAGCGGGATGATTTCCCAGGTGCACATCGGCGGGACGGGTGCGCACCAAAATTCCTACGCCAATATCCGTGCGATTCTGACTGCCCTGGGGGTGAAGCCCAACAGCAATGTGGTCACCCATAACACCCACTTCCACCTTTACCTGAACCCGCCAACAGCGGTTGGAATCACGGCTTCACTGCTCGCGACAACGACCGCTAAGCCACCGCAGCCTGCGGATGCCGCAGAGATTTTGGCCGCCGCGCAGACACTGCTCAAGCAGATTCAATCCGACCCGCAACAGGAGACTCTTATGCTTGTCATGGACGTACCCAATATCCCCGCCCAGGAGCCGCCGCTGATGGTGGCGCAAGCGACGGCGGCGCAGAACAGTGCGCAGAAATTTGACCGGGTCATCGGCGTTTGTCATATCAGCGACAATCCGTATGATCCCACATCGGCGGTCAATGCCATCAGTCCCGCAGAAGAAACTGTTTTGTATTTTAGACAGCGAGAACATCGCAAGATCGAAGGCCAAGCCAGCGTCAGTGTCCTAAAGATGCCCGCGCATGGGGTATTGGAGGGGCCAGTTAATGGAATTTTTGCCTACTATCCCGAGAAGGGATTTATCGGCAATGACCGAGCTACCTTGCTGGTCGAAGTCGGCGGCAAAAAAGTCAAGATGGAATATTTCTTCCGGGTGATGAAGGACATTTCTTTCATTGATGACGAGGAAGAACCCAGCGCTCACGAACGCGGCTACTGCCCGGTCAAAGCGCGTGTCTGGAAAATCTCTTCCACCCCTGATGCCAATGGCAATAACACTTTGATTGCGGCTGAATTCCAGCCGGATACTCTGAGTCCTGCTGGCGCTTCGAACCCAGAGCTTGCAGCACTGTCTTCTTCGCTGGACTCGAGTGACCTGAGTCGTCTTGTTGGCGAGATTTCGGGCATCACCTTGAGCATCGCCGACCTTTCCGGTGGCGCCATTGGCCAAACCACCGGCACCACCATCACCCTCGACGATAACGCCGCCGGCCACGGCTGGTACATCGACCCCACTCCGACCGACAACGCCGAATTCCTCCCCACCAGCAATCCGAACGAATGGATCGCCAAGCCAGGTTCCGACGCCTACGGCAAGATGGACATGCTCACCGTCCTCCTGCACGAATACGGCCACGCCCTCGGTCTCGATCATAACTCCGACGCTCACGACTTCATGGCGACGACCTTGCAGCCCGGTGTTCGCCGCACCCTGACCGTCGACGAACAACTCATGCTGCTGCAACTCGCCGGAGTCTTCATCACCCCCGACAGCCCGAGCGAACCCTACGCCCCGACCGACCCTGGC
>NZ_JAPUVO010000121.1 GCF_029255185.1 Propionivibrio sp. | reverse complement strand
TGCCGGTGAGCGGGAACTGGGCTTTGACTACGCCTCAGACGGGCGGGGCAGTCACCCGTTCCAGCCGGTAGACGACACCGGCGCGGTCTTCGGCATTCCTCAGATACCAACCACGCTGCCAACGCTTGATGAATTGATCGGACTCGATGGCTTGACTGCCAAGAACGTTGATCAACACGTGCTGGCATTGACCGCCGGCCAGGAGAAGTCACAGGTATACACCTTGCATGCCGAACTGGAAGGCATGCGTCTGGCCGAAACTTTCGAGCGACTTCTCGCGGGCTGGCAAGAGCAGGGCTATCGCCTGGTCAGTTGCCGTGAGTTGTTTGCCACCTTGGATACGTCCAGCCTGCCACGGCATCACGTCACCTACGGCGAGATTTCCGGACGCAGCGGCAAGTTGGCCTTGCAGGGTCCGAACGCAGACAGCGCGGGTGGCCTGCAGCGGTCATCCTGACAGTGCTGTTGAAGCCGCCTTCTACAAAAAATGCTATCCGATTTCAGTGCCAGTTTTCACCCGGTCATGGGCCGGCTTTTCCTTGCCGTTCAAGGCAGGGAAAAGCCGCGATCAAGACTAACCAGTTCGCCTTCAGGAGTCCCCGTGTTGATTGATGTTCAATGCATCATAAACGTGCGATGCTTTTAGGAAGTGACTCTTGTTTATTTCTGGTTTTTACGGTAAATTACCGTATACGGTTCTTGCCCGTATTTTTGGAGGATATACCATGTCTGCTGTCGCTAGATTTGATTTGACGATGGATGTAGAAGAAAAGGATATTGTTTCCCGCGCCGCTGCCCTCACGGGTACTACGATGGCGGCATTCGTGCGGACAGCCGCCAAGGAAAAGGCACGCGAACTGTTAGATCGAGAGTCCCGTATCACAATGACTACCCAGGACTTTCAGGCATTCACGACAGCACTTAATGAGGCGTTCGTGCCTAATGCAGCTTTGCAAAAGGCACTCGATCTTGCGCATGAGGTACGGCGTGTTTGAAGAGCAAATGCTCAATCCAAGTTGCCATGATCGCCAGGCATTCACCTGCGGTGTGAGCGAGCTTGATGAATACCTTCAGCGCTTCGCAGTTCAGCAAAGCAAGAAGGGCATCTCTGTTGTGCGGGTACTAATTGACACCGACATGCCTCGCACAATCCTGGGGTACTACAGCTTGAGTGCGGCTCAAATTGATGCCACTTCGTTGGACGCTCATACACAGCAAAAATTACCTCGCTACCCGGTGCCCTGTTTTCGTCTGGGGCGACTAGCAGCACACTCAAGCCACCATGGTCGTGGGTTGGGTCGTCTGCTTATTGGATGTGTAGTTGAGCGGTGTTTAGAGGCGCGTCAATATGTGGCTGCCTATGCACTTGTCGTTGATGTGAAGTCACAAACAGCCCAAGCGTTTTATGAGCACTACGGATTCATCCCTTGTCTTGATAACCCAATGACCCTTTTCCTACCGCTGAGCACATAAAACAAGATGCGCGGCGACATTAACGGACGACTGACCATCCTCTCAAAAGCCGAGAAAATCGCGCTGTATGATATCCCCGAGTTTGACGACTTTCAGCTTGAGCGATCCGACACTGTTTGCCACACACGGTTTGCCCGGTTTTTGCCACTATTTCTGGCCAGTTGCCCTTTGTGTCAGGAAACATATGTTTCTCGACGACCTTTGAAGATTGATTTTGTGTAATCGTTCGATTACAATCAACCCATGACCTATACGGTAAAACGTCTCGATAAGTTCTCCGACTGGCTCAAGGGCTTGAAGGACGGGCAGACACGGCAGCGCCTCAACAAGCGGTTGCGGAAAGCTCAACTTGGCAATTTAGGTGATGTTGAGCCGGTAGGCGAGGGTGTGTTTGAGATGCGCGAACACTTCGGGCCCGGCTGGCGTATGTACTACGTTCAGCGCGGTGAGGTATTGATTGTAATGCTTGGTGGCGGCGATAAATCCACTCAACAGGTCGACATTCGCAGAGCGGTAGCGCTGGCGAAATGCTTGGAGGATTGACCATGACAAAGAAAATCAAGATTTCTGAACTTCCCGAGTTCGATGCCGCCGAATATCTGAACAACGAAGAAGATATTGCGGCGTACCTGACGACTGTTATTGAAGAGAACGATCCGGCGCTGCTAGCCTCCGCCCTTGGAGATATTGCCCGTGCTCGTGGAATGTCTCAGGTCGCAAAAGATGCCGGTATTGCACGAGAAGCCTTGTACAAAGCACTGCGGCCCGGTAGCGAACCCCGCTTTGAGACAATTAGCCGCGTTTGCGCCGCTTTGGGCGTGCGCTTGGTGGCACAGCCGATGCATTCGGCGCACTGACGGAATCCGCCAATTTGGGCGTACACCCCCATTACGGCCGCGCCCTTGCGGTACGAGATCGAGTAAAAAAGGCGGGCAAGCTGGCGCGCCTTTTCACCGTCAACCGTAAGACGCTCAGTTGTAACCGGCAGAGCGAGCGAAAGAGGGACAGGGTTCGCGCCAAATACAGCGGGCAAAGCGCTGCCTGGACGCGGCGAGAAATGCACCGGGCCGCCACGCGCTTCAAGGAGATTTTCGGTTTCCCCGCGCGCACGCACGGCGCCGCCGGTTGGCAGATGAATCCTGCGGCCTATGCCGGTGAGCGGGAACTGGGCTTTGACTACGCCTCAGACGG